>JAFGBC010000346.1 GCA_016933355.1 Candidatus Aminicenantota bacterium | reverse complement strand
GGTAACGGGCGGCTCTCCCGTCGAATTCGGCCTTGAACGCCGCCCAGCCCTCTTCGAGCAGGATGTCTTTCAGGGGCTGGGCCTGACCGGCTAGGATGGCGTCCAGCGGCGCATCCCTATCCGCGACAAGGTCCTCGAACGTCTCGGGAACGTAGACTTCGGGGGGATAGCAGCCCCGCGTGTCCATGGGATGCCCTTCCATCCAGAACATCGAAGAGACCTGAACGTAAAGGCGGGAGTGCGGCAGCCTGAAATCCAGGGTGTCCGAGCACCAGTTCAACGGGCCGGGCGCGATGTCCCCGACCGTGACGGCGCTCGTCTGCTTCAACATCCGGCCGATGAGGTTCGGCGCCGCGCTGAACGTGCGGCGGCCCGTGATGATAAAAAGCTTGCCGCGCGGCAAGGAATCGCGGCGCAGGATGAATTCCCTGACGAACGGAGGAAGAAGGTACCCGTTGCCGCCCTCGTTGAAGCGGAGGTCGATCACGAATTTATCGATGTCCTTGATGTTATCGTCGTAAACCTTGAAGAGCGTCTTCGTGAAATCGGCGAAGGGGGCCTTGATCCAATCGGTGACGGCGTTGATCTGGGCCAAGAGGAGCTTCTTCTCGGGATAAAGCTCGAACCAGTAAGGGACGCGCGTCGGGATCATCTTGGAGAGATAGGGGGGGAGGTCGTCCAGGCGGGCATCGAAGACCGTGACGGTCTTCAGGTTCGTCGGAGCGGCGGTTTTATTCCATGTCCAGTTGTTCCGCATCCGCCAAGCGGCCGAGGCGAGCCTGACCCGGCCTTTCTCGCCTTCCGCCGTCACGATCTCCAGCGGCAATTCATCCTCGTCGTCGATGACGTCCAGGGCCCTAAGGACGACGGCGTTGGGGAGATAGTTGGCGGCGGTCCAGCACGCGGCCCGCTCGCTGTCTTTAGCCGCGATCGCCGCGACGGCGTCATAGGCGCCGATCGCGTCGAAGCGCCCCAGCCTCAGAACGCGAGAGCCCAGGAGCTCCCGACGGCCCTCGTCGCAGGCGGTGATGAAAACACCGTCGTGAAACCTCTCCATCCGGACCGGAAACCAGCGGTTGAAGCGCTCCTGCCCGTTGAGGAGGATCTCGGTGTGGCCGTCAGAGAGGCCGGCCACGAGCCTCATCATCTCGACCGTGACCTTCTCCGGCGGCCAATCGGCAAGCGCCGCCTTGATCTGTTCGGCCCGTTCGAGAAAGCCTCCTCGCGACATCCTCTCCCAGGGCTTGGGGTGGTGTCTCTCGATGAGTCCGGTCAGGACATCGATATCCCGCCGCCATTCGTCCGGCGTCTGGCCGACGAGCGCAGGGGCCGCCGCGAGAAATACCAGGGCCGCGGTCGCGATCGTTCGAAGCGGTGAGCGCGTCATGGGGGGACTCCTTTCCGTCATAAGAGAATACGCGCGGCGTGGAGGGAAGGTTGGCCTCGGGCAAAAAAAGGGGCGCGCGCGTCACCGCGGGGAGGGATGGCGGGAAGGTGTGGGAGTTGAACCCACCCGGGACGTTTCACGGCCCCGTGCCGGATTTGAAGTCCGGAAGGCCCACCGGGACCTCTACCCTCCCGCGGGTCGGCGTCCATTTTACTACGGGGAACGGTATTTCATTCATTCAATTCTTGCTGCCCCCCCCGAGTACGAGCCGGGCGACAAGGAAACAGGGAGTCAACTCTTTTCCGCCCGGCTATGTAGCACATGCCGGTCTTCGACGCGCCGGGTCAGCCCGGCCCGGTCGAAATGCTCGAGGACGGCCTGGGCGTACTTGCGCGAAAGCTTGATCGCGTCGCGGAGCTCCGCGATCGCGATCGACCCCTTCCGCTTGCAGTGATCCTGGACGAGCGCCCTCATGCCGGCGAGCGTCTCGGCATGGTAGGTGACCTTGGGGTTGAGTCGGACGAGCTTCTTCTGGTCGCAGAGGCTGCGCAGGACCTTGTCGAAGAGAGCCGCCTCGGCGCCCAACGTCCGGCGCAGATCCTCCTCGAGAGGGCTGTCGTAGCCGGCCTTGAGGTAGGCTTCCTCGATCCGGCGCGAGAGGTCCGCTTCGCGGGCCGTCAGCTTGACGCCCCGGTCGGGCAGGCGGACCTCGGTCCCCTGGACCTCGAGCGCGCCCTGGGCCGCCCGCTCTTCGAGAAGCTTGCGGAATACGGCGGCCTCGCTCAGCGTGAGGAACTGGGAGCGCAGGTCGCCCAGCGGCATCGACAGCTTGTGGGGAAACTTCTCGAAATAGGCCCGGACCAGTCCCGAAAGCCGCTCCGTCAGGTCGGCGGCGACGCCGGCGTGGAGGTAGCGATCCTCCTTCTCGAACGGAATCGCGAGAGCCTTCCCGGCGGCGACGAGCCCGGCGACAACGGCGCCCGCCTCCTCGTTCCGTCCGCCCAGGCTCAAACCCAGCTCCGCGACCGAGCGCGGCGCGAATCGCGATTTGACCAGGAGCTGCTCGACGACCTCGTCGAGACCGCCCTCGAGCCGGCCCAGTCCCTGGAGGACCTCGCCGTCGAAGCGCTTGTGGCGGGGCGCCGTCGGGTCGAGGACGCGGCCGCCGCCGATCGTCATCAGCGGCGAGAAGGTGCGGATGACGAAACGGTCGCCGGGCAGGGCCACGGTCGGCGCCTCGAGGACGAACTGGACGAAGCCCTTCTC
>JAFGBC010000115.1 GCA_016933355.1 Candidatus Aminicenantota bacterium | reverse complement strand
GCGGCCGTAGCGATGTTGACGTAGAACGGAAGGCGGAGCGAGGCGGCGGCCAGCGCTCCGCCCAGGACGGCCGCCAGCGACGATGCCAGCCGGGAGTAGAAGAAGGCTTTGCCCTCGGACATCTTGTAGCGGGCCTCGTCCCCGAGCCCGATCAGGGTGTCGTAGATCAGCGCCGAGTCGGAGCCGGAGCGCATGCTGTTTCCGATCGCGATGAGGACCTCGGCCAGCACGAAGGGCCAGAAGCCGCTCGTGAAGGCGTAAACGGCGATGCCGGCCGGGAGCAGGCCGGCGCCCAGGATGAGCGTCCGGCGGCGTCCGATGACGTCGGCCAGATAGCCCGACGGCACCTCGAAGGCGAGGACAGACAGGGCGTAGGCCGCCTGAATCGTGAACACCTGGGTGGCGCTCAGACCGTTGGACACGTAGAACGGGATGAGAATAGGCGCGATGAGCCAGGCTTCCCCGAAGAGCTTATAGAGGTAGACCTTGGTCAGGTTCGCGCGCAAGCGTCCGGCGTCGGGAGTCATGAGGGAAAGGCCCGGACGTCCGCCCTTCTACATCTTCCAGGTGCCGGCGACGAGGACGTTCGTCCCGGTGATCTTCCCGGCGTCCTCACCCGCCAGGCCCAGGACCGCCGCGGCCACGTCCTCGACCCCGCCCAGGGTCTCGGGGTCGACGGTCTTGCCGGGCGGCATCGCGCCTCCGCGGATGAGTCCCGGCGAGACGAGGTTGACGGTGATGCCGTGGCGGGCCTCCGTCTTGGCGGCCGTCCGGGTCAGGATGACTAGGCCGGTCTTAGCGACCGCGTAGGGGGCGATCGTCGGAAAGGCGCCGAGCTGCTCCGCCCGGCTGTACCCGATGTTGACGATCCGCCCCCAGCCGCGGCTTCGCATCCCGGGCAGGGCGGCCTTCATCGTCGCGAACGCCGCCAGCAGGTTGACGCGGAGGATCGCCTCCCAGTCCCCGGCCTCGAGCTCGTGCCAGGCCTTGACCAGGAAAGGGCCGACGTTGTTGACAAGGATGTCGAGCCGTCCGAATGCCTTCTCGACGGACCCGACCAGGGCGGCGGCTCCGGCCGCGTCGGACAAGTCGGCCGGGAACGCCTCGCTCCCGGCTCCCCGCATCCGGATCGAGCGGACCGTTTCGTCCGCGCCGGCAGCGTCGCTCCGGTAATGGACGGCGACCGCGCCGCAGACGCCGGCCAGGGCCTCGGCAATGGCGCGGCCCATGCCGCGCGCCGAACCGGTGACCAAAGCGACCCGTTTGTCCATTCCCTCGGCTCCTTTGCTCGCCATTCGCTCTATTATAACCGAAACCGCCGTTCATCGGATCACAGGTCGAGTCTCAGATATTTCCGCCGAGCGGTGAGGGGACCCTCTCAAGCCCCCGTAGCGGAGGGGGGCCCCAGCGGGCTCGACCGCTGGGGGGAACCGCCGGGACTGGTTCCAGGGGGGCCGGGGGCTGAGGGGGTCTCCTCACTGCGAGGCGTGAAATGGGAGCCATTGACATGCCGCGGGAGTCGGGATATAAGTATTTTTCTCGCGACTCAAGCTTTTCCGGAAGAGGTGTTCGTCCATGGCTAAAGATATGAAGACGATCCTGGTCACCGGGGCCATCGGCCAGATCGGAACCGAGCTGACGGCCCTGCTCCGCAACCGTCACGGCGCCGACCGCGTCGTGGCCACGGACATCGCCGCGCCGCCGCCGGCCGTCGCCGAAGCCGGCCCCTTCGAGCGGCTCGACGTCACCGACCCGGACAGCCTGAAGGACCTCGTCCGAAAATATAAGATCGACACGATCTATCATCTGGCCGCCATCCTCTCGGCGGTCGGCGAGACCCATCCCGACCGGGCCTGGCGCGTCAACATGGACGGGACGCGGGCGGTCCTGGAGATCGCCCGCCACGAGCGGCTCGTCCGCGTCTTCGTGCCCAGCTCGATCGCCGTCTTCGGACCGGCCACCCCCCGCCGCGACGTCCCCCAGGACACGATCCTCGACCCCCGGACGATGTACGGCGTGACCAAAGTCGCCGGCGAATTCCTGTGCGACTACTTCGTCCGCAAGTTCGGGGTCGACGTCCGCGGCTGCCGCTTCCCGGGCATCATCAGCCACGAAACGCTCCCCGGCGGCGGGACGACCGACTACGCCGTCGCCATTTTCTACGACGCCGTCCGTTCGGGCCGCTACACCTGCTTTCTGCGCGAGGACACCCGGCTCCCGATGATGTACATGCCCGACTGCCTCAAGTCCGTCATCGACCTGATGGACGCCGATTTCGACCGCCTCCGCCGCCATGCGAACTTCAACGTGACGGCTATGAGCTTCTCGGCCGGGGAGCTGGCGGCCGAGATCGGCAAGCACATCCCCGGATTCCGCTGCGACTACGAGCCGGACTTCCGCCAGACGATCGCCGATTCCTGGCCGGAGTCGATCGACGATTCGGCCGCCCGCGACGAGTGGGGCTGGCAGCCGTCCTTCGACCTGGCCGCGATGACCGTCGACATGATCGCCGCCCTCCGTAAAAAAGCGACCGAGAACCGAACCTAGGCGCCGCGGGTCAGGACAGCTTTTCCGCCAGCAGGTTGGGGAGGGCGAACGCCGCCCTGTGGATCCCGGGGTTGTAATAGCGCAGCCCGGGGGGCGTCCGGCGCAGCCGCCCCAAGGGCGGGACCGCGTCCGAACAGAACACATAGCACCAGGTGCCGCCGGGATACGTCGGCACGGGGCCGGTGTAGAAGAGGGCGTGGCGGAACATCCGCCTCAGGAAGGCGCTCTTGCGCCGGTGGGAGTCGAGGTGGTAGAGCAGGGCGCCGGCCTGGGCGGCCGCGATCCCGCCCGGCTTCAGGGCCCGCTTGACCCTGGCGTAAAAGGCCCGCTCGTGGAGGACCGTCGAGGGCCCGACCGGGTCCGAAGAATCGACCAGGATGACGTCGAAGCGCTCCCCGCTCTCGGCGAGGAACGCGTTCCCGTCGCCGACGACGACCTCGGCCCGGCCGCCGCGGAGGGACGGCTCGAGCCAGCCGAAATGCGTCCGGCAGACGTCGATGACCCGGCCGTCGATCTCGACCAGGGTCGCCCGTTCGACGGCGGGATGGCGCAGGACTTCGCGCAGGGCGCCACCGTCGCCGCCCCCGATGATCAGGACCCGGCGCGGCCGGGGATGGCGGAGGAGGGCGGGATGGACGAGCATCTCGTGATAGAAGAACTCGTCCCGTTCGGTCGTCTGGACGAGGCCGTCCAGGAACAGGACGCGGCCGAACGCGTCGTTCTCGAAGACGTCGATGCGCTGGAACCGGGAGCGTCCGCTGTAGAGCGGGCGGCGGCACTTGAAGTAGATGCCGCTCGTCGGCGTCTGCTCCTCTCGGTATTCGGCCGGCCTGCGGCCGGAGCGGCGGCTGTTCATGATAGACCTCCCCGCGGGTCGGACCCGGGTGCCCGGATTATACGACGGCTCAGTAACCCTTGTCGATCTTGATGCCCCGGTAGTACTTCAGGAGAATGTCCCGGTAAGAAGCGCCCTGCCGGGCCATCCCGAAGGCGCCGACTTGGCAGAGGCCGACGCCGTGGCCCCAGCCCTTGCCCGAGAAGGCGAAAGCCGTCACGCGGCCCTCGTCGTCGTACTC
>JAFGBC010000345.1 GCA_016933355.1 Candidatus Aminicenantota bacterium | reverse complement strand
GAGGAGGCCCTGCACGGGCTCGTCCGCCCCGGGGCGACGGCGTTCCCCCAGGCGATCGGCCTGTCCGCGGCCTGGGACGTCGATCTCATGTCCGAGGTGGCGGCCGCCATCGCGGCCGAAACGCGGAGCCGCGGCATCCGCCAGGTCCTCTCTCCGGTGGTCAACATCGCCCGCGACGTCCGCTGGGGCCGGGTCGAGGAGACGTACGGAGAGGACCCGCTTCTCGCCTCGCGCCTGGCCGTCGCCTTCGTCCGGGCCTTCGAGGAGCGGGGCGTCATCGCGACGCCCAAGCACTTCGTGGCCAACGTCGGGGCCGGCGGCCGCGACAGCTATCCCGTCGCCGACGGGGAGCGCTATCTCCGCGAAGTCGACTTCCCTCCCTTCTTCGCCGCGCTCTGCGAGGGTGGGGCCCGGTCGATCATGACCGCCTACAATTCCTGGGACGGCGTCCCCTGCACGGCCAACCGGCGGCTCCTCACGGACATCCTCAAGGCCGAATGGGGCTTCAGGGGATTCGTCATCTCCGACGCCAACGCCGTGGGCGGGATCAACGACCTCCACCGGACCTCGGATTCCTTCGCCGAATCGGGACGGCAGGCCTGGGAAAGCGGGCTGGACGTCATCTTCCAGACCGAGATCGGACACGCGGGCCTCTTTCGGGAAGCGATCACCGGGGGGCGCGTCAGCTCAGCCCGCGTCGACGACGCGGTCCGCCGGGTCCTGAAGATCAAGATGGAACTGGGGCTGTTCGAGGACCCCTTTGTCGATCCCGACGAAGCCGAGCGGGCGAACGGCGCCGCGGCCCATCGCGCCCTGGCCCGGAGAGCCGCCGCGGCGTCCCTTGTCCTGCTCGAGAACGCCGAAGGACTCCTGCCGCTCCGGACCGGAGACCGGCGGGCGATCGCCGTCGTCGGCCCGGACGCGGTCGAGGCCCGGCTCGGCGGGTACAGCGGGCCGGGGGTCCGCAAGGTCTCGCTACTCGAGGCGATCCGGGAGCGGGTCGGCGGGTCCAGCCCGGACACGAGAGTCCGCTATGCCGAAGGTTGCGGCCGTCGAGCCGGCCGGGCGGCCGATCTCGACGAAGCGGTCCGGATATCGCTGGCTTCGGATCTGGCCATCGTCGCCGCCGGCATCGAGGAGGGCGAGGGCCGGGACAGGGCCGACATCCGCTTGCCCGGGCGCCAGGCCGAGATGATCCGGCGGATCGCGGCGACCGGGACGCCGACCGTGGTCGTCATCTACGGCGGAAGCGCCGTCGACATGACCGATTGGATCGACGACGCCGACGCCGTCCTCATGGCCTGGTACCCGGGCGAGGAGGGCGGACCGGCCGTGGCCGACGTGTTGTGGGGAGACGCGAATCCCTGCGGCCGGCTCCCCGTCACCTTCCCGCGCGCGGCCGGCCAACTGCCCCTCGTCTACAACCACAAGCCGACGGGCCGGTTCGACGGCTACCTCGACCTGCCCGGCGACCCGCTGTTCCCGTTCGGCTACGGACTGAGCTACACGGCGTTCGAATACGCCGACCTGGCCGTCACACCCGGGACCATCGGAGCGGACGGGACGGCCCGGGCCTCGTGCCGGATCACCAACGTCGGGCCGGTCGCCGGGGCCGAGATCGTCCAGCTCTATATCCAAGATACCCTGGCCTCGGTCACCCGGCCCGTCCTCGAGCTCAAGGGCTTCCAAAAGGTCGGGCTCGAGCCCGGCGCGTCGGCGAAGATCGTTTTCGATCTCGGCCCGAGGGAGCTGGCACTTCTCGATCGGGACATAAAGGGAACGGTCGAGCCGGGCGAATTCCGGATCTTCGTCGGCAGCTCCTCCCGGGACATCCGCCTCAGGGGCGTCCTGGGAGTCAAGTAGGTCTCTACTTCCGATCCCGGGAGAATCCTCCTCTTCGGCTTCGCTCCGGGCATCGCCGCCTCGAGAGGGAATCCCGGAGATGGCAGAAGAACCGTTGAAAGGGGAGCCGATCTACCTTGGGCCCGACCTCGGGGATGAAGCAGATCCGAGCATCCGCTTCTGGGCCTTTTTTTCGGCGTAGGGCCGGGGGACATAGACAGCCTTCCCGGTCATCGGGTCCTTGCCGGCGTGGTACATGCAGGTCGAGCGGGTCATGGGTGTCGGCGTGAAGATCTGGACGCCCTCGACCGGCCTCTCCCCGACCCCCTCGAGCTCGCGCAGGAATGCGGCCAGCTCCCGCGCTTCCTTTTCGGTCGTTCCCGGGTGCGCGACCATGAAGTAGTATTTAAGCCCGGCTCTTCGCCCCCTCCCCTTTCCCTTCCCCTCGCTCGCCGCGGCCGCGAACATCTTCCAGAACGCGTCGAGCTTCCGCCGGCCTCCGCCCTTGTTCATCAGCCGGAGGACCTTCTCCGAGACGTGCTCGGGCGCGATCTTGAGCAGGCCCGAAACGTGATGGCGGACAAGCTCGCGCACGTACTCGGGGCTCTCGACGGCCAGGTCGTAGCGGATGCCGCTGCGGACGAAGACCTTCCTGACGCCGGGGACCCGCCGCGCCGCGCGCATCAGCGCCGCGAGCCGCCGCTGGGCGTCCTTGGCCGAGGCCCCCTCCAATCCGTACATGTTGGCCGTCGGGCCGCCGAGGTCGTCGACGAAATCCTTCCACTCCGGGTGACGCGTCATCCGCTCGATCTCCGCGAGGATGGAAGCCTCGCTCCGCGACACGATCCGGTCGCCCTGGTGGAGCGACAGGGCGCAGAACGAACAGCGGCCGACGCAGCCGCGGTGCGTCTGGACCGAGAAGCGGGCCATGCCCAGCTCGGGGAAGCCTTCCGGGATGCGCCGCGTGAACGGCAGGCCGTAGATCCTGTCGAGGTCGGCCGGGGCGTAATCCGGCGACGGGTATTGGACGACGAAACGGTTGGCGTGCCGCTGGGCGATCGTCTTGCGGTTCGTGAGCCGCTTCTGGGCTTCACAGAATTTGTCCTTGTCGTCCCGGACCTCTTCGTAGGACGGGATAGCCAGGGCGCCCGCGGGAGCCTCCGCGCGGACGACCGCGGTGCCGGGGATCCCGTCGAGCGTTTCGCCGCGGTCGACCCGGCTGGCGATCTCGACCGCCTGGAGCTCGCCCGGCCCGTAAACGAGGATGTCGGCCCGGGTGTCGAGAAGGATGGAGCGGCGGACGTCATCCCCCCAGTAGTCGTAGTGGGCGAACCGCCGCAGCGAGGCCTCGATGCCGCCGAGGACGATGGGAACGCCCTTGTGGAGCTCCCGGACGCGGTTGGCGTAGACGATGACGGCCCGGTC
>JAFGBC010000344.1 GCA_016933355.1 Candidatus Aminicenantota bacterium | reverse complement strand
GCGCCCGCTTTCGGAAGCGCGCCCGACATGATCCGGATCCTCGAGGCGATCGCCTATCGGTCGAGCCCTCTCGGCGAGCTCCTTGGCGGCTGCGCGGACCGGGTTGTAGCCGGAGTCGCGGCCGGCCGTCCGCCCTCCGACCTGGCCGGGATCGCCCGCTGCGTTACGACGGCCTTCGGCGGGCTTGGCTACGCCGGGATCGAGCCCAAGGTCTTCCCGGGCATGTTCGCCGCTTACGCGACGTCGAACCGCGGCCGGGGCGACCACACCTACGCTTGGACGATCCAGGCGGAGGAGGGCGGCCTCCAGGGGGCCGAGAACCTCGCCGCCTACGTGGCGGCGGGCCAGGAGGGCAAGGCGATCATCGATTCGCTCGGCCTCTGCGATTTTTTCACCGAGGACACGGTTTCGGACCTCTTCTTGGGGCTTTATCGGGCCCTGACCGGAATTGACTATTCGGCTGACGCCTTCAAAGCCTGCGGCCGCCGGATCTACGCCCTGGAGCGCCGCGTCAACAACATCCAGGGCCGAGGCCGGGCTTACGACGCTCATATCCCGGTCAAGATGACGGAGCCTCTGACGCGCGGCGCCCACGCCGGCCGGGCGGTCGACCCCGCCCACCATGAGGCCATCCTCGACGCCTATTATCGGGCGCAGGGATGGACTTCGGACGGGGGCGTCGGGGACGACCGGCTGCGCGCGCTGGGCATCGAGCCCTGAGAAGGCGACGATGCTCAAAAACCATCCCAAAGGGCTCCGCTTCATTTTCTTCACGGAGATGTGGGAGCGGGTCGGCTTCTACACGCTCTACGCCGTTCTCGTCCTCTACATGGACAAGGTCCTGGGCTGGTCCGACGCCCGCAAGGGGGACTTCTACGGAATCTTCCTGGCGCTCTGCTATTTCGTCCCGCTCCTCGGCGGCTGGCTCGGCGACCGCGTTTTCGGCCGGAGGGCGACCGTCCGCGCCGGCGCCGTGCTGATGGCGCTGGGCTACGCGGGGCTGGCCCTCTCGTCGGCTTCCCAGGTTTCCTCCTTCTATATCGGGCTCCTCCTTGTCGCGGTCGGCACCGGCATCTTCAAGGTCAACATGGCCGTCCTGGTCGGGAACCTCTATACCGACCGGCCCCAGCTCAAGGATGCGGCCTTCAACATCTTCTATATGGGCGTCAATGTCGGCGCGGCGATCGCCCCTCTCCTGGCGACCTTTGTCAGCGTTTATTTCCACAGCTACAACATCTCGTTCTGGATCTGCGCCGGCGGTCTCGTCCTGGCCTTGATCATCTTCCAGGCCGGATCCCGCGAAATCGCGCCGGCCGACGTCCGCGCCCCGAAGCCCACGCCCGCCGCGGCGGCCGCCCCGGCCGCGGGCGGCGCGGCGCTCCCCGAGGCCGGGGAGGACCGCCGGCGGGTCGCGACCTTGATCACGCTCTTCGTCATCGTCATCTTCTTTTGGGTCGCCTTCTACCAGAACGGGTTCGCGCTGACCCTGTTCGCCGAGCGCTCGACGCGCGTCTTCCGCTTCCTGCGGCCCGAGACGTACCAATTCTTCGAGCCGTTCTTCATCATCGTCCTGACGCCGCTCCTGCTCGCCCTGTTCGCCCGCCTCCGCCGCGCCGGCCGGGAGCCCGCCACCCCGGTCAAGATCGCCCTGGGCCTCGTCATCATGAGCGGGGCTATGCTGGTCATGGTCGCCGCCTCGCTGGCCGGCGGCAACCGGGACGTCAACATCATGTCGCCGGCCTGGCTCATCGGGACCTACTTTATCGTGACCGTGGCTGAAATCCTCATCTCGCCGATGGGCCAGTCGTTCGTCTCCAAGGTCGCGCCGGCCCGGCTCCAGGGGCTGATGATGGGCGGCTGGTTCGCCGCGACCGCGATCGGCTCCTACGCCTCGGGCTACATGGGCAAGCATTACAGCCGGTTCGCCCACCACGAATACTTCATTCTCCTCACCGCGCTGCTGGCCGCGGCCGCGCTCCTGATCCTGGTCTTCATGAAGAAGCTCCGGCGGTTCGCCGGGTGAGGGGGAGGAGGCGCCATGTCCCTGATCCGCGAAAAAGTGCGGCAGGCGGTCGGCCTGCTCGCCGAGTTCGACGTCGATTGTTGGGTCACGTTCACCCGCGAGAGCGGAATCAACGGCGACCCGAGCCTCGTCTTCCTGGCGCCGGGCGACGTGACCTGGCACTCGGCCTTCATCATCAGCCGGGATGGCCGGGCCCGGGCCGTCGTCGGCCGCTACGACCAGCGGGCGATTGCCGAGACGGGCGCCTACGACGAGGTCGCGGCCTACGTCACCGGCTTCCGCGAGCCTTTGGTCGAGTATCTTAAATCCCTCGCCCCGGCGAAGATTGCCGTCAACTACTCCAAGGACTCCGAGATCTGCGACGGCCTGACCCATGGGATGTTTTTGACGCTCGAGGAGGTCCTGGCCGAGGCCGGTCTGGCCGGGCGGATGGTGTCCGCCGAGCGGATCGTGTCGGCCCTTCGCGAGCGGAAGACCGCGGCCGAGCTCGACGCGATCCGGCGGGCCGTCCGCGCCGCCGAGGAGATCTTCGGGAAGGTCGCGGGCTTCATCGCGCCCGGCCGGACCGAGCGGGAGATCGCCGCCTTCATGTCGGCCGAAGTCGGCGCCCGCGGCCTCGCGCCGGCCTGGGCCGCGGAGACCTGCCCGGCCGTCTTCAGCGGCCCCGACACCGCCGAAGCCCACTACGGCCCGACCGGGAAGGTCGTGGCGCCGGGGCACGTCCTCAACATGGACTTCGGCGTCATGGTCGACGGCTACTGCTCCGACCTCCAGCGGACGTTCTACATCCGGGAGCAGGGCGAAACGGGCGCGCCGCCCGACGTCGCCAAGGGCTTCGCGACGATCCTCCGGACGGTCGAGGCGTCCATGCGGGCGATCCGGCCCGGCGTCACGGGGTTCGAGGTCGACGCCGTCGCGCGCGGCATCGTCGTCGGCGCCGGCTACGAGGAATTTCCCCACGCCCTCGGCCATCAGGTCGGGCGCTTTGCCCACGACGGAACGGCCCTTCTCGGCCCCCGCTGGGAGAAGTACGCCCGTAAGCCCCTTCAGCTCCTGGAGGAAGGCATGGTCTTCACGATCGAGCCGCGCCTGACGGTGCCGGGCCGGGGGATCGTCACGATCGAAGAGATGGTCGTCGTCGGCGGGAGCGGAGCCGAGTGGCTCTCGACGCCCCAGACGGACATTTGGCTCGTTTGATCGGGAGCGGCGGGAAGGAGGGGTGCCCCCTCTCCGGCGAATAAATAAGCCGGGCGCCCGAGCAGCGGGGCTCGAGCGCCCGGCGCGCTGTCGCGGGGCGGGGCGGCTACTTGGCCGCTTCTCGGCGCGGGACCGGCAGCACGCCGGCCATCTCGCCGATGACGTTGATCAGCTCGGTGTTGGCGGGGACGACGATCTTGGCGTTCTGAGCCAGCGATTTCTCGACCGTTTCCAGCCGCCGCAGGAGCTGGGCGTTCCCGATGAAGTACTGATTGGCGGCCTCGTTGACCAGCTTGATCGCTTGGGCCTCGCCCTCGGCTTCGAGGATGCGGGCCTGCTTGACGCCGCCGGCCTTCATGATCTCGGCACGGCGCGCGCCGTCGGCCATGGTTTCGGTCGCGGTCGCGAAGTCGATGGCGGCGATCTTCTCGTTCTCAGCCTTGACGACTTTGTTCATCGTCTCCTGGACGTCCTTGGGCGGGTCGATCTCCTTGAGCTCGGTCCGGACGATCTCGATTCCCCAGCTCCCGGTCTCCTCGCGGAGCGTCTTCTGGAGCTCGGAGTTGATCTTGCCCCGCTCGGAGTTGGCCGATTTCAGGGTCAGGGTGCCGATGATGTTGCGCAGGGTCGTCCGGGCCAGGTTGACGATCTGCCACTGGTAGTTGTAGACGTTGTACTGCGAGTTCTTGACGCTCTGCTCGTCCGACTTGACCTTGAAATAGACCTGGGCGTCGACCCGGGCGTTCAGGTTGTCGTTGGTGATGATCTCCTGGGGCTGGGCGTCGACCATGACTTCGGTGATGTTGACGCGGTAGATCTTGTCGATGATCGGGATGATCCAGTTGAAGCCCGCATGCGCGAATCGCTTGTACTTCCCGAGACGCTCGACCAGCCCGCGGTGGGTGGGGCGGACGATCCGAATCCCGCTGAAGAAGAGGATCAGGGCGACGACCCCGACGAGATAGAACCAATTGACGGTCTGTTCCATGTTGTTCCTCCCTCGAATTCGTCTATCTGTGTATTATACGGCGGAGCGGCTTTTAGGTTAAAGGACGAGCCCGGGGCCGCCGGCTCCAGGGCGCGCCGACCCCCGCGGCGCGGCCGATCGACCGGCCTCCGGAAGCCGTCGCCGCGCTCAGGGCGCGAGCAGGGCTTGCGCGGCGATCAGTCGGCTGCG
>JAFGBC010000343.1 GCA_016933355.1 Candidatus Aminicenantota bacterium | reverse complement strand
GCCGCGGGCCCGGTCCGCCTGGAACAGACCACGGACTATCCTTGGTCTGGCGACATTCGGGTCACCGTCGCCGAGTCCGCCGCAGCGCCCTGGACGCTCATGATCCGCATCCCGGGTTGGGCCCAGGGACGGCCCGTGCCGAGCGACCTCTACCGATACGCCGGGGAGACGGCCGAGGCTCCAAGCATCACGGTCAACGGAGATCCCGTGGCGCTCGAAATCGACAAGGGCTATGTCGCCGTCGCCCGGTCTTGGACGCCGGGCGACGCGGTTGAGATCTCCCTGCCGCTGTCCGTCCGACGCGTCCTGGCCCACCCCGATGTCCGGGAGGATGTCGGGCGAGTCGCCGTCGAGCGCGGCCCGCTCGTCTATGCCGCCGAGTGGCCCGATAACGACGGCTTCGTCAGCCATCTCGTTTTGCCCGACGAATCAGTCCTGACGCCCGTCGTCCAACCCGACCTCTTGGGGGGCGTCACGGTCTTGACCGCGGACGGCGAGTCCTATCGCTATCAACGGCGGCGGGTCGTCTCCGCCAAGACGTCGCTGACGCTCATCCCGTACTACGCCTGGGCGCATCGCGGGCCGGGCGAGATGGCCGTCTGGCTGGCCCGGGAACCGGGCCGGGCCCGTCCCATACCGGAGCCGACGTTGGCGTCGGAGGCCAAGGTCGCGGCCTCCGAGGGCGCGCGCGGGGCCGAGGGCGTCCACGACCAGTTCGAGCCCGCCCACTCCAACGACCAGTCCGGAAGCCCCCTTCACTGGTGGCCGCGCAAGGGAACCCGGGAATGGGTCGCGTTCGATTTCGGCCGGTCGGTCCGCGTGTCCGAAGTCGAGGTCTACTGGTTCGACGACAGCGGGCAAGGGGAATGCCGCGTCCCCGCCTCCTGGGCGCTCCTTTATAAAGAAGGGGAGGCCTGGACGCCGGTCGAGGACGCGTCCGCCTTCGGGGTCGTCAAGGACCGCTACAACACGGTCGTCTTCCGCCCCGTCCGGACGACGGCCCTCCGCATCGAGATCCAGCTTCCGGAGGGCTTCTCGTCGGGCATCCTTGAATGGAAGGTCCGCTGAATGAATGAGGAGGACGGTCGAAAAATGATCGCGAGCGTTCCTAAACCGGCTTTCGCCTTCCTTCTGACGGGCCTCGGATGTCTGGCCGTCCTGACGTTCGGGGCCGGACAGGACGGCGCTAGCCCCTCCGACTATCCGTACGAGCCCGTGCCGTTCACCGCGGTCAGGCTCACGGACGCGTTCTGGCTGCCCCGGATCGAGACGAACCGGACGGTGACCGTCCCTTACCTCATGGCCATGAACGAGAAGACGGGCCGGGTCGACAATTTTCGCAAGGCGGCCGGCCTGATGACGGGGCCGCACACCGGCAAGCGCTACAACGACTCCGATATCTTCAAGATCATGGAGGCGGCCGCCTATTCGCTTATGGCCCGTCCCGACCCGGCCCTGGATAAGGAGCTCGACGACCTGATCGCCGTCATCGGCAAGGCCCAGGAGCCGGACGGCTATCTTTACACCGCCCGCCGGATCGACCCGGCCAACCCGCCGCCCGGCGCCGGCGCCGAGCGCTGGTCGAACCTCCGGGTCAGCCATGAGCTCTATAACGTCGGCCACATGTACGAGGCCGCCGTCGCCCATTACCAGGCGACCGGGAAGACGACCTTCCTCGACATCGCCGTCAAGAACGCCGACTTTTTGCTCGCGACCTTCGGCCCGGGAAAGCGCCGCGGCTTCCCCGGCCACCAGGAGATTGAGATCGGGCTGGCCAGGCTCTACCGAGCGACCGGCCGCTACGCCTATATCGAGCTGGCCCGGTTCTTTCTCGACGAACGAGGCCGTTACTACCAGGGGGAGAGCTATCCGCCCGACAGCCCGTTCGCGATCTACAACTCGGACGAATACCTCCAGAACCACAAGCCGGTCCTGCTCCAGGACGAGGCGGTCGGCCACGCGGTCCGGGCCGCCTATATGTTCTCGGGCATGGCCGACGTGGCCGCCCTGACCGGGAGCCCCGAATACGTCGCGGCCATCGACCGCCTCTGGAACGACGTCGTCTCGAGGAAGATGTACCTGACGGGAGGCATCGGCGCCAAGGGCGAGACCGAGGCTTTCGGAGACGCCTATGAGCTCCCCAACCGCGAGGCCTACACCGAGACCTGCGCCGCTGTCGGGAACGCTTTTTGGAACCAGCGTCTCTTCCTGCTCCACGGAGACGCCAAGTCCGCCGATGTCCTCGAGCGGATTATCTACAACGGGCTGCTGTCGGGCGTCTCCCTGAGCGGGGACCGCTTCTTCTACCAGAATCCGCTCGCATCGGCCGGCGGCTACGGCCGGAGCCCGTTCTTCGAGGTCGCCTGCTGCCCGGCCAACGTCGCCCGCTTCCTGCCCTCGCTCGCCGGCTACATCTACGCCCGGCAAGGCGACGACGTCTACGTGAACCTGTTCATCCCGTCCGAGACAACGCTCCCGGTCGGCGACAAAAGAGTCGTCCTCAGGCAGGCGTCCGATTATCCCTGGGACGGTGCGATCCGGATCGCGGTCGAGCCTGAAGCTCAAGCCTCCGGAAAGGCGAAGGACAAGAAACCGGCCAAGGTCGAATTCCGTCTCTTCGTCCGGATTCCGGGCTGGGCGCGGAACGAGGTTGTGCCAGGCGGCTTGTACGCGTTCCTGGAAGAGCCGTCGGCCCGGCCCGCTCTCAAGGTCAACGGCCGGCCCGTCCGCGTCGACATCGAGCGGGGCTATGCCGGGATCCGGCGCGCCTGGATGAAGGGCGACGTCGTCGAGCTCGCTTTGCCGATGGACGTCCGGCGGGTCGTCGCCAGGGACGAGGTGGTCGAGAACCTGAATAAGGTCGCCCTCCAGAGGGGACCGCTCGTCTACTGCGTCGAAGCCGTCGACAACGGCGGAAAGGTCCTGGACCTCACGCTCCCGGACGCGGCCGCGTTGACGGCCAAGTTCGAGCCGAAGCTTTTACATGGAGTGGTCCGCATCTCGGGACGGGCGGTCCGGGCCGGCGCCGCCGGGGGCGGACCTTCCGCCGAGACGGCCTTCAGCGCGGTTCCCTACTATGCCTGGGCCAACCGGGGCGACGGCGAGATGGCCGTCTGGCTCCCCCGACAAGAGAAATAAGAACGATTTTGGAGGTCGTCTTGAACAAACCCAACAGCCGCTGGATTCGGGCCGCCGCCTTCGCCCTGATTCTTCTCGCCGGGTCGTCCGCCCTTTCGGCGGCGCTCCTCTTCGACAAGGCCGAGTTCGCCGCCCGGCGGAACAAGCTCCTGGACAAGATACCGGACGGGATCGCGATCGTCTTCGGCGCCCGGCCGATCGGGAGCTACTATCCCTATTTTCAGAACAACGACTTTTTCTACCTGACGGGGGTCGAGGTCCCCAACGCCATCCTCGTCCTCGACGGCGGGCGAAGAACGAGCCTGCTCTTCTACACGACGAGCGAAGCCGCCCTGCGGAACGAGGGGATCGACGTCGGCCTCGTCCACAACCCCGTCGAGGTCACCGGGGTCGACCGCGTCCTGCCCTACGAGGAGTTCGCCCGGATGCTGGCGCTGCAAGGGGCGCGGTCCAAGGTCCTTTATACGCCGTTCTGGCCGGAGGAGCTGGCCCGGGAGGCGAGCGCGGAAAAGCTCCGCAACTTTCAGCTGAACCAGCTCCTCAACATTTGGGACCGGCGCCCGACCCGCGAGCAGCAATTCGTCCGGATGCTCAAGGACACGTTCCCGGAGGCCGAGGTCAGGGACTGCTCGCGCCTGATCTGGGAGCTACGGGCGATCAAGTCGCCGGCCGAGATCGCGCTGTTGCGCAAGGCCGGCCGGATCGGCGTCAAGGCCCACACCGAAATGATGCGGGCGACGCGGCCCGGCATGTACGAGTACGAGCTCTCCGCCGTTTTCAGCTACGTCAACGAGAAGGAGGGCGCCCGCGAGCTGGCCTACGGCGTCATCATCTCGTCGGGGGAGAACCATCCCTACGTCCATTATTACAAGCACGACCGCCTGCTCAAGGACGGCGACTTCCTGGTCGTCGACGCCGGCCCCGACCTCGATTACTACGACATCGACATCACGACCTCGTTCCCCGCCAACGGCAAGTTCACGCCGCGCCAGAAGGAGGTCTACGAGGCCAGCTTGGCCGTCCACGAGGCCAACCTCAAGGTCTACCGGCCCGGCCTGACCCTCGAGCAATGCCGGACAGAGGTCGACGATCTCCTGGCCCGGCAGGGATTCGACCTGACCAAGGATTATTTCAAGCGGATGCGCGGCGGCTTCGGCCATTTCGTGGGCATGGCCACCCATGACGTGACGGGCGGCCCTCAGGTCCTCAAGCCGGGCATGGTCTTCGCCAACGAGCCGATGGTCATCTACGCCGACGAGAACCTGGGGGTGCGGGTCGAGGACACCGTCCTCATCACCGAGACCGGCTGCGAGAACCTGACGGCCGGCATCCCGCGGACGGTCCGGGAAATCGAGGCCTTGATGAAGACGCCCGGCATCCCCCAGGTCTTGAAGAAGGCCGG
>JAFGBC010000114.1 GCA_016933355.1 Candidatus Aminicenantota bacterium | reverse complement strand
TCGCCTTCGGCGTCGATCCGCTTCCGGGCGGCGATGTGGTCTTTGACGCCCGCCAGGCCCTCCCGAAGGTAAAGCCCGTAGATCCTGTTCAGGGCGCCGTCCAGCCGGGGATGGACGGGACCGGGCGTCTGGGGCCCGGCCGGCCCCGGCGGCAGATTGGCCGTGCGCCAGCCGTCCTGGACGAAAGCCCTCGGAGGGAGAAGGACCATCAAGGCGGCGGCGCAGGCGACGCCTGCCGCAAGAACCCTTTTATTTCGCGTCGTCGGAGTGGTCATGGCTTTCGCTCCTTATCCTCAAAAGAAATAGCGGAGCCCAAGCCCGAAAACGAGGGGCTTGAGGTCGAGGCCCGAAAGGTTGCCCTTGGCCTCGATGTCCGTGGCGGCCTCCCGGAGCGACCAGCTCCCCTTGGCCTTGGACAGGCTATAGCGGACGGTCAGGCCGGCGGCGAGCTTAGGCGCCAGGAAGAAGTCCAGGCCGGCGCCGACATGGAAGCCGAAGCTGTTGTCGAGCTTCTCCTCGATCGCGAAGCCCAGCCCCTCCCATCCGCTCTTGACGGCGCCGTCGATCTTAAACGTGTTGAGGAAGTAGCCGCCGCCGGCCAGGATGTAGGGCGTCAGCTTCGAGCTGACGGGAAATCGCCCGACGAGGCTGAGCTCGACGGGGATGACGGTCAGCTTGCCCTGGCTCAGCCCGCTTTCGCGGTCCTCCGCTTCCGGCTCGTCGACCGCGCTCTGGAAGTACAGGGCTGAAATTTCCACGCCGAAATTCGCGGAAAAACCGAAGCGAAAGCTACCGCCGAGCGCGACCCCGCTGCCGTAGCCCGAGGGCAGGGCATAGCCGGCCGTCAGCCCTAGTCCGGTCCGCGGCGGCTCGTAGGCCGGGTTGGGCCGGGTCGCCGCCTCGGCGGCCGCCTCTTTCGCGGCGGGCCGTTCCGGGGCGGGCGGGGGGGCGAGCGCCGAAGGCTCGGCCGGAGGCCGCGCCTCGGCCTCGGAGGAGACGACTTCGACGGTATCGGCGAAAATATATCCCGTCGTGGCCCGGCCGGCCTCGTCGACGACGGCAATCTCGTAGAAATCGCCCTTGCGGCCGCTTGATTCGAGGGTCGTTCCGCCCTTGAGCTGGGTCACCACGGCTGCGCTGAGGCGGGGCTCGGAGCGGACGTTGGCCAGCTGGGCCTTGACCTTGATCAAGATGAGATCGGACGCGCCGGCCAGGGAGATGCAGGCGATCAGGATGATGAGCATCAGCCGCGTTTTCTTCATGGACTCTCCTCTCAACAAAACTCCCGTAGCGAACCGCGGGAATATGTCCCTTATCTTATGGATATCGCCGCGGGAATGTCAATCCCGGCTTACTTTCCCCGGGCGCCGGGCTCTTCCGAATCCGCCGCCGCCGGGCGTCTCGATGCGGAGACGGTCGCCCGCCTCGACCTCAAGATTGGCCTTGGAACGGAGGGGGATCTCCCGCCCGGCACGGATGAGCGTGTTGCGGCCCGGTGCTCCGGGCGAGCCGCCGCGCAGCCCGTAGGGCCTGAAGATGCGGCGTTCGGAGAGGATCGTGACCCGGCAGGGAACAAGGAATTCGTACTCGCGGACGATGCCGTCGCCTCCGCGCCGCTTACCTTGCCCGCCCGATCCTGCCCTCAGCCCATAGCGCCGGATGCGGACGGGGAGGGCGGATTCGAGCGCCTCGACCGGCGTGTTGAGCGAATTGGTCATGTGGGTGTGGACGCCGTCGAGCCCGTCGCTCGCGGCGCAAGCGCCCATCCCGCCGCCGATCGTCTCATAGTAGGCGAACGCCGCACCGCGGCCGGGTTCGCGGCCGCCGAAGGCGATGTTGTTCATCGTCCCCGAGCTCGCGGCCGGAATCCGGCCGGGCAGAGCCCCGGCCAGGGCTCCGAGCAGGACGTCCACGATCCGCTGCGACGTCTCGACGTTTCCTCCGGCCGTGGCCGCCGGAAAGACGGCGTTGACGACCGAACCGCGCGGCGCCAGGACCCGGAGCGGCCTCATCAGCCCGGTGTTGAAGGGGATGTCCTCGTCGACGAGGGAGCGGAAAACGTAGAGCACGGCCGAGAGGGTGACGGCCAGGTTGGCGTTGACGCCGCCGGCGACTTGGGGGGAGGATCCGGCGAAATCGACGACGGCGCCCTCTCCCCGGATCGCGATCGCGACGCGGATGTCGACGGGGCCTCCGCCGATCCCGTCGTCGTCGAGGCGGTCGGCGAAGCGGTAGACGCCGTCCGGGATCCGGCGAAGCGTCGTCCGTAAAACCCGCTCGGTGTAGTCCCGCATCACGGCGGTCGCTTGCAGGAGCCGGGCCGGCCCGTGCTTGGCGAGCGTTTCCTCGAGCCGCTGCTTGCCCTTGTCGTTGGCGGCCATCTGGGCGCGCAGGTCGCCCTTCCGTTCCTCCGGGGTCCGGACGTTGGCCAGGAGCAGGCGCAGGACGTCCTCGTCGACCCGGCCGCGCTTGACGAGCTTGAGGGGCGGGATGATCAACCCCTCCTGGAAGATCTCGACGGCCAGCGGCATCGAGCCGGGCGTCATCCCTCCGACGTCCGAGTGGTGAGCCCGGTTGGCGACGAAGAACAGGGCCCGTCCGTTCACGAAGACGGGGGAGATGCAGGTGATGTCGGGCAAATGGCTGCCGCCCCGGTAAGGGTCGTTGAGAAGGACGAGGTCGCCGTCTTCGAACGGGACGTCGGCGAGGGCGGCCTGGACCGAGAGCGGCATGGCGCCGAGATGGACGGGGATATGGGATCCCTGGGCGAAGGTCTCGCCCCGGGCGTCGAACAGGGCGCAGGAGAAGTCCTTGCGCTCCTTGATGTTGGGCGAGAGGGCCGTCCGGCCCAGGACGGCCGCCATCTCCTCGGCGATCGAAACGAAGACGTTCTTGAACAGCTCGAGGTCGATCGGGTCGAAGCGCCTCATTCGCCTAGCGGCCTCCGGCGATCACGAGATTTCCCAGGACGTCCACGATCCCCCGGAAGCCGGGCGGGATGAAGCTCGTCGATTCGGGGTCGATGACCAGGGCCGGCCCCGGGATCCTGTTTCCGGCCCGGAGCAGGGCGCGGCGGTAGACCGCGCCGCTCCACGATCGTCGGCCGTGGTGCATCGTCTGCCGTTTGAGGAGGGCGTGGTCGGCCGCGGCCGACCCGGCCGCCTCCCTCGTGAAGCGGGGCTTGGGGCCGGCGACGAACGCCTTGAGGCGGAGGGCGACGACCTCGACGGGTTTATCGGGATGGTCGAAGGCGTAGAGGCGGCGATGGGCGTTCCGAAAATCCGCGGCCAGCCGCGCCGCGTTCCAGCCCGTCGTTCGCCAGGGAACCGTGATCTCGTAGGACTGGCCGAGGCTCCGCATGTCGAGGGACGCGAGGAGACGGACATCGCGGCGGTCGAACCCGTCGTCGGCCATGTCCCGGAGAGCGGCGCGGCGGAGCTCGGCGAAGAGGCGCAGGGGCTGGCCGGCCGGAATCTCGTCGAGACGCGCCAGGAGCGTCCGGGCGTAGTCCTTGACGGCGTCGGCGCAGAGGAGCCCGAGCGCGGAGAAGACGCCGGCCCGGCGCGGGATGACGACCCGGGACATCCCCAGGTCGGACGCCATCTCGGCGGCATGCATGCCGCCGGCGCCGCCGAAGGAGACCAGCGCGAAGCGGCGGGGGTCGAACCCGCGCTCGATCGAGATGACGCGGATCGCCTTCTCCATGTTGGCGTTGGCGATGTCGATGATGCCCAGGGCGGCCTCGCGCGTCGTCGTCCCCATCCGGCGGGCGAGACGGGCGATCGCGCGCCGGCTGCGCTCCGGGTCGATGCGCATCGCGCCGCCCAGGAAGTAATCGGCGTCGAGCCGGCCGCAGACGAGGTTCGCGTCGGTGACGGTCGGGAGGTCGCTCCGGCCGTAGCAAGCCGGTCCGGGGTCCGCCCCGGCGCTGGCGGGCCCGACGCGCAGGGCGCCGCCGCTGTCGAGGGCGGCGATCGAACCGCCGCCCGCGCCCACGGTGTGGATGTCGATCATCGGCAGCCGGACCGGGAAATCGCCGACGATGCTTTCCTGGGTGCGGCGGATCCGGCCGTCGACGAGCGAGACGTCGGTCGATGTCCCGCCCATATCGAAGCTGATGAGGTCGGGGATGCCGGCGCTGCGCCCGATCGCCGCGGCGGCCACAACGCCGCCGGCCGGGCCGGACAGGGCGGTCCGGATCGGCTCGCGGCGGGCGCGGCCGGCCGCAATCGTGCCCTCGTTCGACTGCATGATGCGGAGGGCCGCTCCCCGCGTCCCCGCTTCGAGCGACGTCAGGTAGTCGTCGAGGACGGGCATGAGATAGGCGTTGACGGCGGCGGCTGTGGTCCGCTCGTACTCGCGGTGCTCGGGCAAAAGACGGTTGGAGACGGAGAGGCGCAGCCCTCCGCGTTCGAGGACCGCGGCGGCCGTCTCTTCGTTGGCCGGGTTCGCGTAGGAGTGAAGGAAGGAGACGGCGACGGCTTCGACGCCGGCCTTCCGGAGGCGTACGGCCAGGCGCTCGAGGTCCCGGCGGCCGGGCCTCCGTTCGACGGCGCCCGTCGCGTCCGTCCTCTCGTCGACCCCGAAGCACAGGGATCGGGGGCAGAGCGGGCGCCGCTCTTCGCCGCACAGCCCGTAGAGGCGCTT
>JAFGBC010000012.1 GCA_016933355.1 Candidatus Aminicenantota bacterium | reverse complement strand
TCCCGATCCCGAACGGCTGGTTGTCGTCTCGGATCAGCGGGATTTTGATCTCGTAGACCCGGACGTCTCCCTCCTGGCTCGCGTTGAAATCCGGGCTGAAGGAGGGTTTGGCCTTCGCCATCAACGCGTGGTCGTTCTTGTTGATGACCCCGAACATGAACATCGGGTGAAAGGGCTTGCCCTTGATCTCGGCGATCTGCTCCTCGGTCAGCTCCCTTCCCTGGCTTCTCCGGCGGGCGATAAGCTGGTCGGCCGTGAGCATGGCTTTCGTAAATTTGAGCCCGCGGTCCTTCCGGTTTTTCCCTCCGGCGTCGAAGAAGATCGTGACGCCGCTCTTGTCGAGCGTGCTCAGGAAAGCGGGATCTTTGAAAGCCAGCAGGATGTAGAGGTTGTCGGCGTCGTTGCGGAAAGCGCATTCCGCCTTCGTTTTCTTGTGGACGGTCACGGCGCCGCCGTTCCATTCCTCCGCGAGGCCGTCGATCCGCGGCGGGGCGGCCGCCCATACGCTTTGGGCGGAGAGGTCTTCGGCGAACGCCGGAACGGCCGTGAAGAGGCCGAGAAACGAGACGATCAGGACGATACTGGCAGCGCGTTCGGTCATGATCACCTTCCTCATATCGGACGTTCCGCTCGCGGGAGCGGGAGTCGTCTCAACGAAGCAGTCCCAGCTTTTCGAGAATCGCGCGCAGGTCGGCTTTCCCTTTGTCGGGGAGCTCGCCCAGGGGCACCCGGCAAGGCCCGCCATAAAAGCCCAGGAGGTCGAGGCCATACTTGAGACCCGGGATCCCGTAGATTTCGGTCACGGCCCTGTTGAGGGGGATCAGGGCCTTCTGGATCTCGAAGGCCTGATCCAGCTTTTTCTCCAGGAACTGGGTGTAGGCTTCCGCGCACAGTCCGGGCGCGGCGTCGGCGACGGCCAGGATGGCCCCGCTGGCGCCCAGGGCCAAGGCCGGCACGAAGACGCTCCCGGCGCCCAATAGGTAGCTGAAATCAGATTTGACCCTGAACTGGACATCGGCGATCATGGCCAGATGGCCCGAGCTGTCCTTGAGGCCGGCGATATTGGGATGAGCGGCCAGATCGACGAGGAGAGACGGTTCGAGGACGATCCCGGTGTTTTGGGGGATGTTGTAGATGATGACCGGAACCCGGCTGTGGTCGGCGAGGGTCAGGTAATGGCGGCGGAGAGCCTCGCGGTCCATGCGGGCCTTGTAGTAGGCGGGCGGGCGGACCAGGGCCGCGTCGATGCCCAGGCCGGCCAGCCGGTTGGTGAAGTCGATCGTGAGCTTCGTCGATTCGCGGGCCGTGCCGGCGACGACCTTCTTTCCGGCCGCGGCCGACTCGCGGGCCGTCCGGACCAGGCGCTCCGATTCCTCGTCGGTCAGGAAAACGCACTCGCCGGTCGAGCCCAGGACGATGTAGCCGGAGAGGTCGTAGCCGTTGTAGCGGTGGATGTTGTCCCGGAAGCGGTCGAGCGCGACGGCGTCGCCGGCGAAAGGCGTCGTCAGGGCGGGAAAGATGCCGAAGAGCGGGCTTACCATTCGTCGTCTCCTTCGATAGCGCGGAGCTCCCGGTCCGTCATGCCGAAGAAGTGGCCGACCTCGTGGAGGACGACCTCACGGACCTTGAGCTTGATCTCCTCGTCGGTCCGGCAGATCTCCTCGATCGGCTCCTGGTAGATGACGATGACGTCGGGGGGCGTATTGCCGTAGTAGGAGCCGCGATAGTGGAGCGGGACGCCGTGGTACAGGCCGAGCAGGGTGCCGCCGGGGCCGGTCCGCATCTCGCGCAGGGTCCGGGGCGACGGCCGCGTTTCGACCATGACGGCGATGTTCTCCATATGCTTCTTGAATGTCTTCGGGAGTCCGGCCAGCGCTTCCTCGACGAGCCTCTCGAACCTGGCCCTGTCCGTGGTTTTGTCCCGCCGCTCGGTCATGACTCGATGCCCGCCCGGGCCCGGACGCCCTTCGACGCGTAGTGCTTGCGCTCCTTCATCTCGGTCACCAGGTCGGCCCGGCGCAGCAGGGCGGGCGGGGCGCTCCGTCCGGTCAGGACGACCTCGACGCCGTCCGGGCGGCGGTCGAGGACGGCGAGGACCTCGCGCTCGGAGAGGAGCCCCAGGTCGACGGCGACGTTGACCTCGTCCAAGACGACGATCCGGTAGCGTCCCGAGAGCATGGCCTTGAGACAGCGGGCCAGCCCGCGCCGGGCGCGCTCGATGTCCTCCTCATCGGGGTCTCCGTTCGGACGGAGAAAGCTTTTGCGCCCGAACTGCTCGATTTTGAGGAGGGGCGAAAGCCGGCGGGCCGACCGGAGCTCGCCGCTGGGCCTGCCCTTCAGGAACTGGCCGACGTACGTGGCCAAGCCGTGTCCGGCGGCCCGCAGCGCGAGGCCGAGCGCGGCCGTCGTCTTGCCCTTGCCGTTTCCGGTGTAGACTTGGACGCGGCCCTCGAACGGCGTTTTGGCGGCCATACAAAAATATTATCATAAAACGGGCGGCCGTGGAGGCCGTTTTTGCTCCCGGCGCCGGCTGTCCTTGTGCTATAATTCGGCCATGCTCGACCCTAAGTTCGTCCTGGATCATCCCGACGTCGTCGCGGCCAAGTGCGCGGCGCGCGGGTTCGACGTCAACCTCGACGAGTTCGGGCGCCTGGCCGAGCGGAAGAAGCAGACTCTGCGCAAGGCGGAAGACCTCCGGGCCCGCCGCAACGCCGCCTCCGAGCAGGTCTCCCGCCTCAAGCGCGACAAGCAGGACGCGTCCGCCATCATCGCCGAGATGAAGGGGGTGGGCGACGAGATCAAGGCGCTCGAGGACGAGTTGCGCGGCCTGGACGAAGGGATCCGGCTGACCCTGCTCAACATCCCCAACCTGCCCCACGACACGGTCCCGGTCGGCAAGGACGCCTCGGCCAACGTCGAGATCCGCCGCGTCGGCGCCCCCCCCCGCTTCGATTTCGCGCCGCTCGCCCACTGGGACGTCGGCACCAACCTGGGCATCCTCGATTTCGAGCGCGCCGCCAAGATCGCGGGGTCGCGCTTCGCGGTCTATCTGGGCGCCGGAGCGCGGCTGGAGCGGGCTCTGATCAACTTCATGCTCGACCTCCACACCCGCGAGCGCGGCTACCGCGAGGTCCTGCCGCCGTTCATCGCCAACGCCGAGAGCCTGACCGGGACGGGCAACCTCCCCAAGTTCGCCGCCGACCTCTTCAAGCTCGAGGGTCTGCCCTGGTACCTCGTCCCGACCGCCGAGGTCCCCCTCACGAACTACCACCGCGACGAGATCCTGGACGGCGGCGCCCTGCCCCGCCGGCTGACCGCCTACACGCCCTGCTTCCGGAGCGAGGCCGGGTCCTACGGCAAGGACATCCGGGGGCTCATTCGCCAGCACCAGTTCAACAAGGTCGAGCTCATGAGCTTCTCCCTGCCCGAGACGTCTTTCGACG
>JAFGBC010000342.1 GCA_016933355.1 Candidatus Aminicenantota bacterium | reverse complement strand
TCCCGCTCGGAGAGGAGAAGGACTTCCGGGGCGTCGTCGACATCCTGGCCCAGAAGGCCTACGTCTTCGAGAAGGACGAGAGCGGCAACTTCCGTGAAGAGCCCGTTCCGGACGGCCTCCGCGAGGACGTCGAGAAGCGCAATAAAGAGTTGACCGAGCTCATCGCCGAAAGCGACGAAAAGCTCATGGAGACCTATTTCGAGAAGGGGAGCCTGACTCCCGAGGAGTTCCGGTCCGGGCTCCGGACGAGCATCCTCAACGGCCAGATTTTCCCCGTCTTCGTCGCCTCGGGGCTCGCGAACGTCGGCCTCCAGACCCTCCTGGACGGCATTCTCGGCCTGCTGCCCTCGCCCCTGGAGCGGAAGGAGGTCAGGGCCCAGGTCAACGGCCAGGAGGCCGCCCTGGCCGCGTCCGTCGACGCGCCGTTCAGCGCTTTCGTCTTCAAGACGATCTCCGACCCCTACACCGGGCGGATCTCTCTCCTCCGCGTCTTCTCCGGCAGGGTCAATCCGGACGCGACCGTCGTCAACCCGGGCAAGGAGGCCGACGAAAAGCTCGGCGGCCTGTTCTATCTTCAAGGCAAGGAACAGGTCCCGGCCGGCCAAGCCCGGGCGGGCGATATCGTGGCCACGGCCAAGCTCAAAGCGACGACGACCGGAGACACCCTGTGCGCCAAGGGCGCCGGCGTCGTCTTTCCGGCCCTCAAGTTCCCCGAGCCGTCGATCTCGTTCGCGATCGAGCCCAAAACCCGGGCCGACGAGGACCGCATCTCTCAAGCCACCCACCGGATCACAGAGGAAGACCCGACCGTCCGCATCGAGCGCGACCCGGACACGGCCCAGCTCCTCATCTCGGGCAACGGCCAGCTCCACGTCGAGATCATCACCGACCGTCTCAAGAAGCGCTACAACGTCGACGTCGTCCTCAAGCCGCCCAAGATCTCCTACAAGGAGACGATCCGGGGCCGCTCCGACGTCCAGGGCCGCCACAAGAAGCAGACCGGCGGCCGCGGCCAGTTCGGCGACGTCTGGATTAAGTTCGAGCCGCTCGTCCGCGGCAAGGACTTCGAGTTCGAGGACAAGATCTTCGGCGGCGCCATCCCGCGCAACTTCATCCCCTCGGTCGAGAAGGGCCTGATCGACGCCAAGAAGAAGGGCGTCCTGGCCGGCTACCCGGTCGTCGACTTCAAGGCGACCCTCTACGACGGCTCCTACCACGAGGTCGACTCCTCGGACATCGCCTTCAAGATCGCCGCCTCCAAGGCCTTTAAGAAGGGGATCAAGGAGGCCAAGCCGACCATCCTCGAACCGATCATGATCGTCGAAGTCTACACGCCCGACACCTACATGGGCGACATCATGGGGAACCTCAACGGGCGGCGCGGCAAGGTCCAGGGCATGGAGCAGAAGGGGTCGCTCCGCGTCCTCAAGGCCCTCGTCCCCATGTCCGAAATCCTCGACTTCGAGCCGACCCTGACTTCGATCACGGGCGGCCGGGGCTCGTTCCTGATGGAGTTCTCGCACTACGAGGAAGCGCCCGGCAACATCCAGCAGAAGATCATCGCCGAGGCCGTCAAGGAAGGCCGGGTCAAGCCCGAGGAAGAGGACTAGCGCGCGGGGTTCGCGCGGCCCTCCCGGACGAAGGGGAGGAGCGCGCCGGCCGCCGCCGTCAAGATCAGGCTCGTCAGGAAGGGCGCCGTCATCCCGAATCGGTCCCAGAGAAGCCCCGCCAGGAAGGACGCCGGCAGGGCGCACAGGCCGACGACCATCTGGAATCCGCCCAGGCAGCTGGCGCGGAATGCCTGGGGCGACAGCTCGCAGACCAGGGTCCTTTGGACGGGGTCGAGCGCGGCCTTGTGCGCTCCGTAGAGGACGAACAGCGCGACCGTTCCCGCCAGCCCTCGTCCCCCCGACAGGACGCCCGCGCAGACGAGGCCCCAGAATCCGAACGCGATGAACATGACGGGTTTACGGCCGATGCGGTCCGAGAGCCGGCCCATCGGATAGGAAAGCAGGCTGGCCGTCGCCGTGAAGATGAGATAGTAGACCGGCACGAAGACGATCTGGGCTCCGGTCGCGCGGGCATAAAGGAGCAGGAACGAATAGCTGAAAGCGGCCAGTCCGAAGAGGGCGTTGAGGAGCGTGTAGAGCCGAAGGTTCGTCCCCAGGTCTTTGAAGGAGGCTCCTTTGGCGAGGCTCCGGTCGTTGGGCCGCGTGTCGCGGATGCCCTTCAGGATGAGAACGGCGGCGGCCAGCGAGGGGAGCGCGGCCAGGGCGAAGAGCGTCCGGTAGCCGAGGACGTTGACAAAGGCGATGCAGACGACGATCCCGGCGACGGCGCCCAGGTTGTCCATGGCCCGGAGCAGGCCGAAATTCCGGCCCCGCGTCGCGTCGCTCGAGAGGCCGGCGACCATGGCGTCGCGCGGAGCGGCCCGGACCTTGCCGGCCCGGTCCAGGACGCGGAAGGGAACGAGCTGCGGCCAGACGGCCGAGACGGCGTAGCCCAGGCGCGACAGCGCGCCGCACAGGTAGCCGACCCAGATGAAGATCTTGCGGCGGCGCCAGCGGTCCGAAAGGTAGCCGGAGACGGCCTGGGAGATCGAGACGAGAGCGTCGCCCAGACCGTCCAGGAAGCCGAGGGCGGCCATCGGGGCCTTGAGGACCTGGGTCACGAATAGGGGCCAGATCGGGTAAACGATGTCCGAGCCCAGGTCGTTGAGGAAGGAGGCGGCGGCGAAGACCCTCAGCGTCTTTTTCGTCTTGGAGGGCGGGGGTTCCATGGTCAGGGGGTTCTCTTCGGGCCGGAGGCGGCGCGTCCGGGCTCGGCCGCGTTGAGGACTTCGGCGGCGATCGTCCTGACCTTGGTCAGGCTCCGGGTCAGGACTCGGCGTCCCGCGGGCGTCGCCGCGTAATACTTGCGGACCTTGCCGCCGACGACCGCCTTGGACGTTTGGAGCAGTCCC
This sequence comes from Candidatus Aminicenantota bacterium, assembly GCA_016933355.1. Taxonomy (GTDB): domain Bacteria; phylum Acidobacteriota; class Aminicenantia; order Aminicenantales; family JAFGBC01; genus JAFGBC01. The sequence continues at coordinate 1,016 of JAFGBC010000342.1, read as the reverse complement.
TTTTTCTCCATGGCGTGGAGAACGGGGTAGACGGTGCCCGGGCTGAGCTTGATCCCTCGCCGCCCGAGCTCTTCGATGAGCCATAGCCCGTAAAACGGCTCGCGGGCCGCGCAATGCAGGATCTGGATCGGAAGGAACCCCAGCAGGAAATGCTTGATCATGTCGGCCGCCGATGATGATAACACAAGAGAGGTCCGCGATAAATCGAGGCCGTGAAAGCGGTCTTCGCTCCCGGTTCAGGTCAAGAGCGCCAGAGCCGGCCGTCCTCCTCGGCTCCTGCGGGCCCGGCACCGGGCAGTGAGGCCTTCGGCTGTCCTCGTCGACCGACGGCTTCAGGCTGACCTTCACACGGTCGCTTCAGACTCGCTTTCAACGTCCTCTATGGAGTCCGGGTTCGTTGACATCGTCAATCGGCGAAGACTATAGTAAGAAGCGATTCGCTTCAGGAGGCTGAGACCATGCGTCGATTCCGCGCGGCGTTGATCATCGCAGGTTTGTCGATAGGAGCCGCCGCCGTGCTTGGCGCGGCCGCCCAGGACGCCGAGGACGCCGTCCTGCGGCTGCCCCTCGGCCCGGCCGCCCTCAGGGGCAAGACCCTGGCCGTGACGCCCGGCGTCACGTTCGCGGCCGCCAAGGGAAAGGCCGTGACCTTCGACAGGATGATCGGGTCCCTGAAAAAAAGCCGTCTCGTCTACGTCGGCGAGACGCACGACAGCCTGCCGATGCACGACGTCCAGGCCGCCGTCATCGAAGCCCTGGCCGCCGTCGTCCCCAAGCTGTCGATCGGGCTCGAGATGCTCCCGGTCGGCTTTCAGCCCGTCCTGGACCGCTGGAGCCGCGGCGAGCTGTCCGAAGACGAGCTCATCCGGGAGACCCGCTGGTACCTGACCTGGAACTTCAACTTCGGCTACTACCGGAGGATCTTTCTGTTCGCCAAAGACAACGGGATTCCGATCTACGGCCTCAACTCTCCGCGCGAGAACGTCTCTACGGTCCGGATGAAGGGTTGGGACGCT
>JAFGBC010000341.1 GCA_016933355.1 Candidatus Aminicenantota bacterium | reverse complement strand
GGGTTTCGGAGACAGCATCACCTACGGCATCATCGACAACGCGGAAGCCCCCGAGCTCGGCTATCTCCCCCGGCTCGAGGCGCTCATCCGGGCTCGGTTCGGAGCGGGCGCGGTCGTCAACGAAGGCTGGCCGGGAGAGATCACCGTCAACGGCCTGGGCCGGATCGGGAGCGTCCTGGACGCCCATCCGGTCGGCCAGCTCCTCCTCATGGAAGGCACGAACGACGTTATCTTCTCCGAGTTCACCATGAGCTCGACGGCGTTCCACATCGAACGGATGATCGCGAAGGCGAGGGACAAGGGCGTCTATGCCGTCCCGGCGACCATCATTCCCCGCAGCGATTGGCGCTGGCCGATCAAGTTCTACAGGGACAGGGTCTACGAGCTGAACGACATGATTCGGACGCTGGCCCGGAACCTGGGCCTCCCCCTGGCCGAGCAGTTCACCGCCTTCTTCGATTACCCGGAGGCCGAGGGCGGATGGCGGTCGCTGCTGTCCGACAAGGTCCATCCCACGGCCCAGGGCTACGAAATCATGGCCGGCGTCTGGTTCGGCGAGGTCGAGCGCCTGCCCTTCCGGCCGGCCGCCCCGGCCGTCGAGCGGGGATTGCGCCGGACCCTGTTCCTGAAGCAGCCCGTCAACCGGTTGACCTGGAGCCTCAATCCGAGGCAGTTTGATTCTATCATTCTGATAGGGTATAATGTGTATCGGAGTGAGGATCATTCCACGCCCGAAGAGCCCGGCTTTCTGGCGCGATGCCCGATAAACGGAAGCGCCGGAGGCTATGTCTTCGTCGACGCGTCCATCGATCCCGCCCGCCGCTACTCCTACCTGATTCGGGCCGTGCGGCGCGACGGGGTCGAAGGGCCGCCCTCGGACGCCGTCCACGATTGAGAGGCGAGATTTCAAAGGAGGTTTTGCGGTGAAGACAAGGACCTGTTTCGTTCTAGTCCTCTTACTGCTGACGAGCGTCTGGGCGGCCGCCCAGACGGAGACGGCGACGCTCAAATCCGTCCAACTCCAGAAGACCGAGACCGAGCTCATCGCCCAGATCGAATGCGAGGGCCCGTTCACCTACCAGACCTTCGAGATGGCGGAACCGAACCGCCTCGTCGTCGAGTTCGCGCCCGTGACCAAGGTCCTGACCGAGTCGGCCTATGAGGCCGCCGCCTTCGGCGTGAGCACGGTCCGGACCGCCCAGTTCCAACCCCAGGTCGCGCGCGTCGTCTTCGACATGGTCGGGGGCTTCCCCCTCTACAAGATCAACCAGACCCTGAACCGGGTCGTGGTGACCTTCTGGATGGCCGAAACCGCCGTCGCCGAGGCCTTCCCCGCGCCGGCTCCGGCTCAGGAGCCGCCGCCGGCCGCCCCGCCGGTTCCCCGGACCGTCGCCGACATCAAGGGCATTACCTTCGAGAAGGTCAACGACCAGCTCAAGGTCAGCATCCACACCGAAGGCCCGGCCGTGCTCCAGGGATTCCGCCTGGCCCAGCCCTCCCGCCTCCTGTTCGTCTTCTCGCCCGTCGAGAAGGTTTCCGCCCCGCCCGCCGTGGACATCAACCGCTCCGGCGTGAAGCGGGCCACGATCGAGAAGCAGGACGACAAGACCTATCAGGTCGTCTTCGGGCTGGAGGACAACCAGCCGTCCTTCACGGTCGACCAGAAGCCCGACACGGTCGAAGTCCTGTTCCGTCAGGAGGCCAAGCCCGCCCGGCCGGACGCCGTTCCGCAGGCCGCCGCCCCGGCGGCCTCGGTCGAACGGACCTTCCCCCGGGTGCATGTCGGCGGCCTGTTCGGCAGCTACGGCATCGACTCCCGGGATTTCGCCGACATCTACGGAGGCTCGGGCCTGATCTCCGGAGCCGAAATCGCCCTCTTCCCCCTCACGACCAAGATCGTTTCACTCGGGCTGTCGGGGGCCCTCCGCAGCTACTCTAAAGAAGGCGCGTCGACCTACACCAAGGACCCGACGACCCTGACCCTGAAGTTCACCTCGGTGTCGATCGTGGCCGCGTTCGGCGGGCGCGACGTCGCGCCCTATTTGGCCTACGGCTCGGACAACGTTTCCTTCAAAGAGACGAGCGAGTTCCACGAGATCTCGGACAGCACGAACGGCAGCCACCTCGAGGCCGGCGTCTACCTGTTCCCCGGCATCGACTTCCTGTCCGCCAAGGTCTACGCGCGATACCTCAAGGCGACGGCCACGATCGAGAACGTGGAGGTCAAGCTGGGCGGGATGGAATTCGGCATCGGGATCAACGTCTGCCTCCTCCGTCCCAAGAGATAGCGGGGCGCCGTCAGTTCTCGGACAGCGCGCGCGACTTCCGGCTCTCGTTCCCGACCGAGTCCCGGGTCGTGAGGGTGTAGACGTACTTTTCGTCCAACTTCAGCTTCCGGTCGACGTACTCGGACACGGATGGGTCGATCTCGGCCAGGACGCGGAAGGCGGAATCGGGCTCGCCGAACGGCTTGCGCCACAGGGCGTAATTTCTGACGACCCGGGCGTCATTGAGGGGGTTCTTCTTCCACCTGATCGTGTTGATCTTTTCCTCGAAAAACAGGCTGTCGTTGATCTGGATTTTGATGCCGAGGTTGATGGGCGGGAAGACCCACTCCTCGAAGACCGGCACCGTCCGCGGGCTTTCGATCTCCCAGGACGGCAGCGAGGTCAGGAGATAGAGGTACTTCTTGTTCGTGGCCAGGTCCTTGTCTTCGAAGCGGCGCGTCGAGGCGGGCACGGTTTTGTACAGCTCGTAGTCCGCGCCGCTGTCGACTTTGCGGTAGACCCGGACGCTCTTGATGGGCAGGCCCTCGTTCAGGGGGTTGTTCTGCCAGGTGACCAGGTTGATCTTCGCCGTCTGGGCGTCGTCGAGGCGGGTTACGAGGCCGACGTTCAAGGGCGGATGCGTCGGAGCGTAGACGACCCGGTCCGTGACCGTCCCGGACCTCAGGCTCTCGTTCCCGAAATAGGAGACGGCCAGGGCCGCGTAGGTGTAGCGCTTGTCGTTGACGAGGCCCCGGTCCCGGAAGCTGAAGACATCGGGACCGACCGAGGCGATGAGGCCGTACTTCTCGACCCCCTCCGACTGCTCCTTGCGGAAGATCTTATACTTGGTGACCTCCCGGTCTTTGTTCTCCGGGTTTCTGGCCCAGGTCAGCGCATTGTCCTTCTTGAAGGGGCCGTCCCCCAGGACGCTGGCGACGGCCAGGTCGAGCGGCGGGTAGATGGGCGGCCAGACAACCTTGTCCGTGACCCCCTCGCTGGGATCGCTTTCATTCCCGTTGACCGAGAGCGTGCTCATCCGGTAGGTGTATCTCTGGTCGTTGACGAGGTCGCGGTCCCGGTAGCTGAAGACGTCCGGGCCGACCGACCCGACCAGGCCGTATTCGGCTCCCGGCTCCGCTTTCTTCCGGAAAATCTTGTAACGGGCGACTTCGTTGGGCTTGTTGTCGGGGTTCTTGGCCCAGGTCAGGGTGCTGTCCTTCTTACGCGCGGCGCTCCCGACCTCGCTCTCCACGGCCAGTGAGGTCGGCGGATAGATCGGCGGCAGGACGATCTGGTCGGTGACCTCCTCGGAGCCCGTGCTCTCCCCCTCCTCGGCCAGCGTGCTGAGCTGGTAGGTGTAGAGCTCCGTACTGGGCAGGTCCCTGTCCCGGTACTGATAGACCTCCGCGCCGACCGTGGCCACCGTCTGGTATCTCGAGACCGGCTGTTCCTTCTTTTTGCGATGGATCTTGTAATTCTTGATCTTGAGGTCTTTATTCTCGGGGTTGGCCTTCCAAGTGATGGTGTTGTCCTTCCGGCGCGGCGCCTCGGCCGCGATGCTTTCGACGGCCACGTTGAGCGGCGGGGCGACGACCACTCCGCCTCCCTCGGCGCCCGAATAGAAGATATCGCCGGCGCAGGTGTAGGCGATATGGACCTGACCGTCCGCGTCGAAGGCCACCGTCGGGTCCTGGCAGTGGGCGGCGCCGTTGGTGACGGTCTCGGCGCTCGACCAGGCGCCGCCGCGCTTCGTCTTGATCTGGATTTGCCAGACGTTGTTGATCCGCTCCTGCCAGACGACGGCGATGACGCCCGAGTTCCGGTCGACGGCGACGTCGGGCAGGTCCGAATTCGCGACCGTCCCGGAGACGTTTTCAATCCCCTGCCAGACGCCGTCGATCTTGGCCCGGAGGTAGATCTCGCTCTGACCCTTGACGACGTTGGGCCAGACGACATAGACGTTCCCGTAATTGTCCGAGGTCGCCGTCGGCTCGGGGAAGTCGATCCCGCTCTGGCCGGAGACCGTCACCGGCGCCGTCCAGCTGCTCGCGTACTGGGGCGTGGCGCTCGTCGTGTACCAGACGACCGCGCTCCCGAACGCCCGGCGCGTGTAGATGAGGTGGGCCGTTCCCCGGCCGTCGAACGTGATCTCGGGCTCGTAGCAGCTCGAATAGGTCGGGAGGACCTGCAAGGAGCTCCAGGACGTCGCGTCGCGCGTTTTGTAGCGCATCATCAGTTCCCAGTGGTCGGGACTGTTCAAGTCGTCCATCCAAACCGCGTAGCGGGTGAAGTCGATGGGCGAGACGTCGACGGTCGGATAGTTGGATCCGCCGCTGATCTGACCGTTTTCGGTCATGGAGGCGTTCTCGTTCCCGGCCCAGCTTC
>JAFGBC010000340.1 GCA_016933355.1 Candidatus Aminicenantota bacterium | reverse complement strand
TGTAGACGACCTTCACCTTGGGCTTCGCCGGTGCCTTCACCTTGGCTTTGGCTTTAGCCTTGGCTTTGACCTTAGGTTTGGCCTTGGCTTTGAGTTTCTTTTTGGCTTTGGCGGGCATGTCGACCTCCATTTTTTTAGGGCGCAAGTCTTTGATTCTAATTACCATACCAGACCTGGTCGTGTCAAATCCTTTCCGAAGGCTCCGCGGCCGGCGGGAACCGGCCCTGAGCCGACAGGGCGGATTGCGGTCAGCGGAGGACGAGCCTGAAAAAGCTCTTCTTGCCGACCTTGAGGACGTATTCGGGCTTGGCGCCGAAGTCGATCCTGAACCCGATGTCCTCGACGCGCTTGCCGTCGAGATAGACGCCGCCCTGCTGGATGACCCGCTTGGCCTCGCCCCGCGACGGGAAGACGCCGCAGTCGGCGAGGACCTGGACGAGGGGAGCCGTCTTGGCCCCGCCCTCGAGCCGGACCGCCTTTTCCTCCATCTCGTCGGGCGTTTCCTTGTCGCGGAAGACGCGGTCGAACGCGGCCGCGGCCTTGTCCGCCTCCTCCGCGCCCCAGAAATCGGCGATGACCGTCCGGGCCAGCCGGACCTTGAGGTCGCGCGGATTGAGCTTCCCGGCCGCCGCCTCTTTTTTCCAGCCTTCGATCGTCGCGGAGGTCTCGTCGGTCAGAAGTTCGTAGTAGCGATACATCAGGGGATCGCTCACCGACATGATCTTCCCGAACATCTCGGCCGGCGGCTCGGTGATCCCGACGTAGTTGCCGAGCGACTTGCTCATCTTCTCGACGCCGTCCAGCCCCTCGAGCAGCGGCAGGGTGACGACGACCTGGGGCTCCTGACCGTACTCGCGCTGGATGTCGCGGCCGACCAGGAGGTTGAACTTCTGGTCGGTGCCGCCCATCTCGACGTCGCAGCGGAGGGCGACCGAATCGTAGGCCTGGTAGAGCGGGTAGAGGAGCTCGTGGACCGAGATCGGCAGCCCGCCCTTGTAGCGCTTGGTGAAGTCGTCGCGCTCCAGGATGCGGGCGACCGTGTACTTGGCGGAGAGCTGGATGATCTCGAAGCTCGAGAGGGCCCCCAGCCAGCGCGAGTTGAAGTCGATGACCGTTTTCCGCGGGTCGAGGATCTTGAAGACCTGGGCCTTGTAGGTCTCGGCGTTGCGGGCGATGTCCTCCCGGGTCATGGGGGGCCGGGTCGCGTTGCGCCCGCTCGGGTCGCCGATGAGCCCGGTGAAGTCGCCGATCAGGAAGACGACCTCGTGGCCCATGTCCTGGAAGTGCTTCATCTTGCGGAGGACGACGGTGTGGCCGAGGTGGAGGTCGGGCGCGGTCGGGTCGAAGCCGACCTTGACGCGGAGGGGCTTCCCCGTCCGGACGGAGCGCTCGAGCTTGGCCTTGAGCTCGTCCTCCTGGATGATGTCGACGCAGCCCTTCCTGAGGTAGGCGAGTTGTTCGGCGACCGGTTTCATGACGGCTTATCCTTTGTTGTTTCGGCCGGGCGCGGCTCCGGCCGGCCGCCCTATTATATGGATTTTCGCCCGTTTGCGAAAGCCGGAATCGCGAGGCGGAGCAAAGAAATCCCGCGTCGGCGCTACTTCAGTTCGTATTTATAGACCCTGAATCCCGCCATCTCTTTCCGATCGGCGTGGATAAGGTAATCGTCGCTGATCAGGATTTTTTCGGGATCGAACGGACTGTGCTCATAGAGGAGGGGAAGGACATAGGAATTTTGGCGCTCCCCGGACGGCGAAAAGACGTCGAGTCTCGGCTTTTTCTCCCGCAGGTACAAGGACAGGATAAAAACCCGGTTCCTCGCGAAAAAGATCCCGAGAATCGGGTAGGGAACGCGCCCGAAGATTTTCGGCGGATCCGGTTCTTCGAAAGAGACTCGGGAGACGGCCCCGGCGTCGAGATCCATGATTTCGAATTCGTAGCGGGAGCTCCCGGCGGCCGCCAGATAGGGAAGACAGAGTTCGAACGCCGGACTGGACAGGAGAAAGAACCCTCCCCCCGCCATAGGCTTGCCGTCCGTAGAATACGCGTCGGTGCGGATCATCAGGACGGGAGCCTTGCGGATGAGCGTGCAGGCATCATCGGGGGCGACACGGAAGACGCCGTAATGCATGCCGGTTTCATCGATCGTCGATCCCACCAGGTATAGGGAGCGATCGCTTCGGCCGAGGATCTTTTTCCACGACAGGTTGGGCAATCGTCTTTCCCGTTTGAAAACTCCCATTTTGTCGAAGCAGAGGAGCTTTCGCTTGCCGTCGAGGACCAGCAATTCATCGCCGTCGGCCAGCATGTCGAGCGCCCCGCCGGCGATCTCCGCGGGCCCTTCCCCTTGACCGGCCACGGGCTTGAACCGTCCCAGGCCGAGGTCGGTTCTCAAGAGCTCGTGCCGGCGGGAATCGTAGGCAAACAGCGATCCGTCGCTAAAGAGGACCGGCAAGCCCGTCGAGGCGAGGTCATCGCAGTCGCTGAAATCGGCGATTAACTCCAGGCTCAACTCGGGCAGACCCGACAGGGACGGCAGCTTCCGGGAATCCGCGCTGAGAAGGAATCTCGAAAGGAGACACAAAAGGAAAGCATGAACGCCCAGCGCCATCGCTCGAGCCAAGTTTGTTCCTCCCGGCTTCATCGGTTCCCCCTCGTTTGTCGAGTTATCTTAAGCCGCGAAGCGCGCCCGAGTCAATACATAATCGTCACCCACCAGGCGCCGGCAGGGAAGGCCTCCGACGTCCCGCGGGACAATCCGAGGCCGATCTTGCGGCCGCCGATTTTGAGGACGTCGGCCTTGATCGGGTCGGGGACGAGCGCCGGATCCTCGGTGATATAGCTTCGGATGGAGAACGGAGCCGCTGCCGACCGCCCGGATAACGGCAACGCGGCGGGCGGCTTCCAGGTCCCCCGCAGGATTTCCAGCGACGTTCGGTCCGCGCTCTTGGACAGACCCGAGTCCAGCGCGAGCGGGGGGAGGCCGACCTCGAGGCGCGGCCCGTTCAATGCGGCCAGGAAGGCCGACTTGAGGTCGTCGTCCTTCAGGCGCCGGAAGGGATTTCGTCTGACGAGGACAACCGTGATGAAGTAGGCGCCGCCGGGGTGCTCCAGGTCGCGCGCGAAGCGGACGCCGACGCCCGCATCCTCGAAGTCCGGGGAGCGGATCGCGCGCAGCTCGGACGGGCCGAGGTCGAGCGTCCCGGCCGTGATGAAGTCGACCGCGATCTCGCCCAGGAGCCGGACCGGCGGCGGGACGCTTCCGATGCCGGCCTTCCTCTCCGAGTGATAGCGGGCGAAGAGGTTCGCCTCGGGCGTGAAAGACAGAGGGTCGAGTCCGGCCGCGGCCCGCAGGTCGTTGATGCGGCGCTTGAGCTTGGCCTCGGCTTCGACCGTCGGCACGGGCGGGGCGGAGAGGAGGAAGCTCTCGGTCAGGTAGTAGCCTTTCCCGGCCGCCCGGACGACGCCGATCCCGACCTTGTTGTACTCGGGCCGGAGGATCTCGCTCCGATGAGCGGGGCTGTCCATCAGGGCCTTGTGCATGAATTCCGGGACATAGGTCTCCGAAAAGGCGACGTTTTCGCCGCCGAGCGCGTAGAACAGAGCCGACTCGGCCAGCCGCGTGCCCAGGGTTTTTCCCGACGGGGAGAGGTGGGAGAGGACGCCGGTCTCGGCCATGCCCCGGCTGTGTTCGCGCGCGAGCGCGGTCAGCTCCGGCGATGCCGCGAGGGGAGCGAGGCCCCGGCTCTCGCGTTCGGAATTAAGAAGAGCGAAGAGCCGGGCCTCGATCAGGGCGGTCGCGGCGCTTTCGGTCCGGTCCGCCAGGGGACTGAAAAAGACGAGGGGAAGGACGACCGCCGCCGAGG
>JAFGBC010000339.1 GCA_016933355.1 Candidatus Aminicenantota bacterium | reverse complement strand
GGGCGAGTACACGGGCATCATCCTGCCCCGCTCCGAGACGGCCGACCCGCTCCACGTCGTCCTCAAGCTCCGCTCGGGCTACAACATCGGCATCCTGGCCGACAGCATCCAGGGCGTCGACATCCGGGGCCGCAAGGAGGCCCATTACAAGATCCCCGAGAAGGAGTTCCCCTACGACCCGGCCAAGCCGCGGGTCAAGCTGCTCGGGACGGGCGGGACGATCGCGAGCCGCCTCGACTACCGGACCGGCGCCGTCATCCCGGCCTTCTCGCCGGGCGAGCTCTACGGGTCGGTGCCCGAGCTGGCCGACATCTGCAACCTCGAGACCGAGAAGCTCTTCGGCGTTTTCAGCGAAAACATGGGGCCCGAGCAGTACATCGCCACGGCCCGGGCCATCGGCCGCGAGATCGCCAAGGGCGTCCAGGGCATCGTCATCGGCCACGGCACCGACACCATGCACCACACGGCGGCCATCCTGTCCTTCATGGTCCAGAACTCGCCGGTCCCGATCGTCATGGTCGGCTCGCAGCGCTCGAGCGACCGGCCGTCCTCGGACGCCGCCCTGAACCTGATGCACAGCGTCAAGACGGCGGCCGAGGGCGACATCGCCGAGGTCATGGTCTGCATGTTCGGCCCGACCTCGGATACCTATGGGCTTCTCCACCGCGGGACGCGTGTCCGCAAGATGCACTCGAGCTACCGCTCGACCTTCCGGACGATCGGCGACATCCCGATCGCCATGGTCAGCCGGGACACGATCACACCCCTGCGCCAGGACTATAAACGGCGGCGGAGCGACAAGAACGTCGTCATCCATACGGCTTTCGAAGAGAAGGTCGCCATCGTCTATTATTACCCCAACATGAAGCCGGACATGATCGATTCCCTGATCGACAACGGCTATAAAGGGATCATCATCGCGGGCACAGGGCTGGGGCACGTCAACAAGCCGCTCTATCCGGCGCTCAAACGGGCCCAAGATAAAAAGATCGCGGTGTTCATGACCGTCCAGACGCTGTGGGGCTACGTCCAGATGTACGTCTACGACACGGGGAGGGACATGATGGAGTTGGGCGTCGTGCCGGCGGCCAACATGCTGCCCGAGGTCGCCTACGTCAAGCTGGCCTGGACGCTGGGCCAAACGACGGACCTGGACGAGGTCAAGAAAATCATGCTGACCCCGATCGCGGGCGAGATCACGGAGCGCGAGCCGTCGAACGGCTACCTCATCCTCCAAGGCGGCATCCCCGAGGTCGAGGAATTCATCTCCAGATACAGGAAATAGGCGACAGACCTCACCTCCCCTGATTGGCGCCGCTGATCCCTGTCCCCATTTCTCTCAAACGCTCCGAGGAAAACAGCCCCTCCTATCTAAGGCGTTGAAAATCGTTTCCCGTCGGGCGCCTCATCCCCGTTTTTTCGGAAAATCCGTCGCATCCATATCGTCGAAATTGTTTGGCCGACGTCCATTTCCGGTATAATCCCGAGGGAAGCCGGATGAATCCCGACCTCCAGGGAAAGATGAGCGGACGCATGAAAAGCAACCCGATGCGCGGGTCCCGGAAGCCATGGGCGCGGCCGGTCGTTGCGGGGCTCCTGATGACCGTATCGCTCGGGGCCCAGGATACGGCGCGGAATCTGGAGAAAACGTTCCTCGACCCGCCCGACGCGGCCCGGCCGCGCGTCCTCTGGATGTGGATGGGGTCGAACGTGAGCAAGGCGGGAATCACGCGCGACCTCGAGGCGCTTAAAGCCGCCGGCTTCGGCGGGGCGACGATGTTCAGCCTGGCCGATACGACGACGCCCTGGGCCGGGGTGATCGCGAACGGCCCGACGCCCCCGATCATCGCCTTCAGCGAGTCCTGGTGGGACCTCGTCCGTTTCGCGGCGGCCGAGGCGGCCCGGCTCGGTCTCGATTTCGGCATCCACAACTGCCCGGGCTACGAGACGAGCGGCGGTCCCTGGATCGGGCCCGAGCGTTCGATGCAGGAGGTCGTCTGGTCGGCGACGCCGATTCAAGGACCGATGCCGTTCCGGGGAACGCTCTCCAAGCCGACGGTCGATGCTCGGTCCCATATGCCCTTCCCGGTCTTCAATCCCCAAACCGGGCTGGTCGAAAAGCCCGAGATGCCCGCCCGCCGGACTTTTTATTACGATCTCGCCGTCCTGGCGCTTCCGGCCGAGGGCGTCGTATCCGAAGATAAGGTCGTCGACCTGACCTCGCGGATGGGGGCGAACGGCGGCCTCGCCTGGGACGCGCCGGCCGGCGCCTGGGTCATTTACCGTTTCGGAGCCACGACCAACGGCTCGCTCCTCCAGCCGGCTCAGTGGGAGGCGATAGGCCTCGAATGCGATAAGATGAGCGTCGAGGCCGTGTCTTTCCATCTGGACCACGTCCTGGGCGCGATCAGGAGGCATTTGGGCCCCCTCGTCGGGAAGGGAATGACCCACCTCCACTTCGACAGCTACGAGGCCGGGCCCGCGAATTGGACGCCGCGGATGCCGGAGGAGTTCCGCGCCCGGAAAGGCTATGACCTGGTTCCTTGGCTCCCCGTTCTGGCCGGGCGGGCGATCGGCTCCGACGCCCGGACCGCGGCCTTCAAGGCCGACCTGGACCGGACGATCCAGGAACTCTACCGCGACGTTTATTTCGCGACGGCGGCGCGCAAGATCCGCCGGGCCGGGCTCGACTTCATGTGCGAGCCCTACGGGGGGCCCTGGCTGATCGAGGAGGTCGTCCCCCTGGTCGACCGGGTCATGACCGAGTTTTGGACGACCGGCGGCGTCTTCAACCCTTACGAGCTCGAGGTCACGGTCCGCGCCCAGCGCGCGGCCGGCCGGACGCTCGTGGAGGCCGAGGCGTTCACGGGCGGCCCCGAGTTCAGCCGGTGGCGCGAGACGCCCGCCTGGCTTAAGCCGATCGGCGACGCCGCCTTCGCCGCCGGGGTCAACCGCATGTCCCTCCACCGCTTTGTCCATCAACCATGGGACGAAGGCCGGCGGCCCGGCGCGGCCATGGGCCAGTGGGGAACGCACTTCGACCGCACCCAGACCTGGTGGGTGCCGGGAGCGGCTTGGGTGCGGTATTTGCAGCGCTGTCAGGCGATGCTCCAGGCCGGGCGTCCGGTCGAAGCCCCCGAAGATTTCGTCCCGGGCACGGTCGAGGGCGTTCTGGATCTCAAGGCCGCTCATCGGATCGACGGCGACGCCGACGTCTACTTCGTCGCCAACGTCGCGCGCACCGGAGGCGCAGCCCTTTGCGAATTCGGCGTGACCGGGAAGCGGCCGGAGCTTTGGGATCCCGTCTGGGGAACGATCCGGGACCTG
>JAFGBC010000338.1 GCA_016933355.1 Candidatus Aminicenantota bacterium | reverse complement strand
GCGGGCGGCGGGCTACCCACGTCCGGCGTCGGTCCTGCTCCGCCTGGCCGCCCGCACCATCACGGCCGCTCCGGTCGTGATCGCGGTCGCGAACACGGGCGACCTCATCCGCCACGGCCGGGAGGTTTTCGGGGGCGAGACCGAAGAGACCCGGGATTTCTTCCGGACGATGGAGATCCAGAGCTCGGCGGCGGCGGTCGAGAACATGTTGTTGGCCGCGGCTTCGCTCGGCTTGGGGGCGGTCTGGCTGGGCATCCTGTTCCTGGTCAAGGACGAGGTCCTCGCCCTGCTCGGCGAGCCGGCCGGGGAGTTCATGGCGGTCGTTCCGGTCGGATGGCCGGCCGCGTCCGCAACGGGCCCGCGGAAGCGCCCGCTGGCCGCGGTCGTCAGGACGGTCGACTGACCGCGCGGGAGAGCCCCGGGCGGACGGCTTGAACGCGGCGGGCGGTTCTGGTCTAATAAACGGCATGAGACACTCCAGGCTTTGGGGAATCGCGCTCCTGGCCTCAGCCGCTCTCTTCGTCATCGCCGGCCAGCAGCCCTACCATATCGTCCGGATCGAGAAGAGCGAAGCCGCCTGGGACGCCGTCGCGCGATTCGAGATTGATGTCGCCCAGGAGCTGCGAACGTGTTTCGTAGCCCGGGCGTCGACGGACGACCTCCGCGCGCTGCGCGCGGCGGGGGCCGAAGCGCGGGTTCTGGAATGGAACGCCCGCGGCAAGGAATTCCTCCTGGTCCGCGACCCGGGGGGCGCGTCGCTCGGGACGCTGACCACGAAGGGCCGGGCCTTTCTCCTCGAGGGCGACGTCCTCCTCTTCCGGCCCTACGCTCCGGAGGGATCGCGAGCGCTGCCGCGTCGGCTCGCCCGCAAACCCCTGCCGGCCCGGTCGGTGCTGCCCTTCCTCAAGCGGCCCTGGCACGGCCCGCGCGCGCCCGCGGCGCGCGCGTTAGCCGACCCCGAGGTCGAGCGCATCCTGAGCGAGGTCTCGTCCGGCGAGCTTCGAACGACGGTCCAGGACCTCCAGGATTTCGTGACCCGCTACGCCTCGACCGCGGGCTGCGAAAATGCCGGCACGTATCTCCACGAGAAGCTCGGCGGTTGGGGCGTTTCGGCCGAGTATCAGGGCTTCGGCTTCGGCGGCGGTTTGTCCTCGCGCAACGTCATCGCCGAGATCCCGGGCCGGAGTTATCCCGAGGACATCCTGATCATCTGCGGCCACTACGATTCCACGACCCGGACGACGCCGGAGGTCAGAGCGCCCGGCGCCGACGACAACGCCAGCGGGACGGCGGCCGTCCTCGAGGCGGCCCGCCTGCTGTCCCGCCGCCCTTTGGACTTCACGGTTCGTTTCGTCGCGTTTTCGGCCGAGGAATGGGGGCTCTACGGAAGCGAGGCCTACGCCGGGATGGCCAGCGCTAAGAACGAGCGTATCGTCGGCGTTGTCAACCTGGACATGATCGCCTGGGCCGCGGCCGGCGACCGAAGGATCGATATCTACGCCAACACCGAGTCGTCTTGGCTGGGGGAGAGGATGGCCCGGGCGGCGTCGGCCTACACGGCGCTCAACCCGCGCTCGATGGTCGATCCCTCGATGATCTGGTCGGACCACTCCTCGTTCTGGGATGTCGGCTATCCCGCCCTGCTCGCGATCGAATCGGGCGACAATCCCCATTACCACTCGGAAGCCGACACGATCGATACGCTCGATTTCGAGTTCTTCCTCCAGACGACGCGGGCGGCCCTGGCCGTCCTGACCGAGCTGGCCCAGCCGGTCCGGCCGGGCCTGCCGGCGACGCCGACCGGGTTCGACGGACGGGTCGTCGCCTTCTATTCCCTGTTCAAAGCGGTCAAGCGGGTGGACCTGAGATGGAACGCCATCACGGGAGCTTCGGGATACAACATCTACCGGAGCCCGGAGTCCCATCTCGATTATGCGAAGCTCAACGCCGCGCCCGTCACGGCGACCTCCTTCAGCGACGGCTACTTGAAGATGGAAGACGCCTATTTCTACGTCGTCCGGGCGGTCGGGGCGGGGGGGGCGGAGGGCAATCCCTCGCGCGAGTTCAAGGTTCCGGCATTTACATCGTCCGCCGCGGCCGCCGCGCTTCCGCGCTTCCGCCTGCTTTCCAACGGAGGCCGGCCGTGAACGGCGTTCGATCGCTGGCCGCCTGTCTCGTCCTGGCCGGCCTCGTCCTTCCTGCCCGGGCCGCCCGGACGGACCGGGTCGGCGTTGGGCTGGCCTCGGGGCTCTTCGTCCCCGCCATGAAGGAAGTCCGGGAGATCTACGGCCTAGCGCCGCCGGTCGCGCTCGTCTTGACCTGGACGAAAAAGTCGGGCCTGGCTTTCGGCCTCGGGTTCGAATACCTGAGCGCCGGAGGCCGGACGGTCGGGTCCGCCGAAGAAAGCCTGCCCCTCCGTCTCCGGCTTTGGACCGTCCCGGCTTCGATCAACTACGAATGGGACTACGGCTGGATCCGTTTTTCGGCCGGGCTGGGCGCCGCGCTGAATATCTACCGCGAGAGGTGGGAGGCCGAAGGCTTGGAAGGCCTGAGCGACGAGGGCCAGCGGCTGGGCGTCTTCGCCCGGGGAACGGCCGAGATCCCCGTCTCGTCGAGGCTTTCGGCCGCGGGCATCGCCCGCTACGGCACGGTCTCGACCAACGTCAGGAGCTACCTGGGAAACAGCGTCAATTTGGGCGGAGCCACGCTTCTCGTCGGGCTGTCCTATTCATTCTCGGCCGACGTCGCCGTCGGCGTCGGCTCCGGAAGGAGGAGAGATGAGCGCTGACCGTAGTCAGGCGAGCCGAAGGGATTTTCTCAAGGCGGGGACGACGGCGGGCCTGGGCGCCGTGCTGGCCGGGAGGCTGCCGCGCCGGTCGGACGCGGCCGCGTTAGGCGGCGATTCGCGGAGCGCCTTCAAGGCCGCGCCGATCGAGACGGTCCGGATCGGGTTCGTCGGCGTCGGCGGCATGGGCTCGGCCCATGTCCAGAACCTGCTGAACATCGACGGCGTCCAAATCAAGGCGATTTGCGACATCGTCGAGGCCAAGGTCGTCCGGGCCCAGAAATGGGCCGAGGAGGCGGGCCAGCCCAAGCCGACGGG
>JAFGBC010000337.1 GCA_016933355.1 Candidatus Aminicenantota bacterium | reverse complement strand
GCTTTGCCCGAGGGGTGGACGACCCCGGTCAACATCAGCCCGAACCTGACCTTCTGGAGCCACGAGCCCCGGCTGATCACCAACGCGGTCGGGACCAAGGTCTATGTCGTCTGGACCGAGGAGGGCGGCGGCGGCAAGCGGGTCTTCTTCAACACCAACGCGGCCGGGTCCTGGGGCAACGTGACGAACATCAGCACGCCTCTCTACATCGGAGAACAGTCGGGTCCCGAGATCGACATGGATACCAACGGCGATTTCGTGGTCAGCTTCCAGGCCCGGATCTCCTCCGGCAACTACGAGATGGTCTCCCGGAAGTACTCCGGCGGCTCCTTCGCCCCCTATGAGAACGTGTCCCGGACCTCCAACGGAGGCTCGATCGGGGGCGGCATCATGATCGACCCGACCACCAACGACTACTACGTCGCCTACCAGGACGACTGGGAGCGCCCGACCGAAGACGCCACCTACTGGGGGATCTACCTGGACCGCAAGCCGGGCGGGACGGGGTTCTGGACCGGCGCCGGCCGGATTCCCGACGAAACCAACCGGAGCTACTTCCCCGAAAACCGGATGAACGCCAAAGGCCACGCCTTCGTGATCTGGGACAACCGGGCCGCGGCGGGCATCTCCCACGTCTGGTTCTCGGAGAACAAGAAGCCGGCCGACAAGCTTGCCTGGTCGGCCTGCTACGACGTCTCGGGAGACACCGGGACTGCGGATAACTACGGCTTCGCTTATCCGCGGCTCGCCGTCGACGACGACGACAACGTCTATATCTGCTGGCTCCAGAACATCGGCAACTGGGAGGCCTTCCTGCGTAAGCGGATCCGGAACAAATGGCTGGGCCGGGAGAACGTCTCGAAGACGCCGGGGAAATCGGCCCACTCGACCGTCGCCGCCAACCACAAGACGGGTGAGATCTACCTCGCCTGGGCGGAGAACACGACGACCGGCTGGTCCATCTTCATGAAAACGTACACCAACCAGAACGCCCAGAAGATGTGGAAGTGGAGCGAGGCTTACAACATGACGCCGGACGCCCAGACCTCGGACTACCCGACTCTGTACGCCGACGCCTCCGGCGGCATCCATCTCGTCTACACGAGCAATAAGGCGAACTACTATCAGATCTGGTACACCGGCAAGCTCGGGGAGGTCACCGGCTTCCCGCCCAGCAATCTTGCCGCCGCGAGCCAGGCGACGGCGGCCGACCCGCGCCAAAAGGATACGACGCTGACCTGGGAGGCCAACCCCGCCAACGAATCCATCACGATCGAGAGCTACAAGATCTACCGCAAGAAACAGAACGAACCCGACGCCAAATACGCTCTGCTCAAGACAGTCGACGACAAGGTTTACCAGTACAAGGACGCCGGGCTCCTGGGCGTCCAGGTTTACACCTACAAGGTGACCTCGGTCGCCAAGGGCAATCTCGAGAGCGAGGGGGCGACGGCCGACGACCAGCTGATCCCGCCGCCGGTCTTTCCGCCCCTGGACCTGGCCGTCTCCACCGTCCTGAGCGAAGACATCTACCAGAAGACCAATACGCTGAGGTGGGCCAAGAACCCCCAAAACCGGGCCGGAGAGCTGTCAAAGTACAGGATCTTCCGGAAGAAGGCGGACCAGGACGATGCGGCCTACGCCCTGGTCGTCGAGGTCGACCCCTCGGTCTTGAAGCTGGACGACGCCGGTCTGACGAACGACGAGCTCTATACCTATGCGGCCACGACCTCCTCCACCTACAGCCAGGAGAGCGCGCGATCCTCGTCGGTCACCGACGTCAAGGTTTTCGCGCCGACCTATCCCCCGTCCGGCGGCACCCTCTCGACCCGCATCGACCCGAGCGCCGGCGTCAAGATGAACGTCCTGTCCTGGGAGGAGAACCCTCTGAACGCGGGCCTGCCCATCCAGACCTACCGGATCTACCGCAAGGCGGACAACGCCGCGTCCTACAACCGGATCGGGAGCGTCGGGGCCGATGTCCGCCGCTTCGACGACGACAACCTGGCGACCGGCCGCAAATACACCTACCGGCTGAGCTCGGTCCCCGAATGGGGGATCGAGAGCGGGCAGGGGGGGGCCTTCGGCGAGGTGGCGGTCTTCCCCCCGATCAACGTCTCCCTCCAGACCTCGCTCAACAGGTATTTTCTGACCCAGGAGAAAGTCAATCGGCTGGTCTGGGTCCGGAACGCCCTCAACGACCCCGTGACCGTGACGAGCTACAAGGTCTACCGCCGGAGGAGCACGGAGACGGACGCGGCCTTCGCCGTCGTCGCGACCGTCGACGGCGCGACCTTCGCCTACGTCGACCGCGGGCTGGCCCCGGCCGAGGCGTTCGTCTACCGGCTGACGACGGTGGACAGCGAGGGGCGGGAGAGCGAGGCATCGGTCAGCCACGGGGAGATCTGATGAACAGGACGATCGCAGCGATTCTCGCGATCGGGACGGCCCTGGGGCTGGCCGCGGGACCGTTTCCGGACGGTGCGGCGTCGGGCGCGAGAGCCGAAGCCGCCGCGGCCGACTGGACGGAGGCCGTCAACATCAGCCCGGCTCTGATCAACCTGAACGCGGACGCCCGGATCGTTGCCAATGCCTCGGGCCTCAAGGCCTACGCGATCTGGTCGGAGTCCTACGGCGGGCCCAAGAAAGTTCACTTCGCGACCAACGAATCGGGGTCCTGGTCGGACCCGCAGAATATCACCGCCCACGAGGACGGCGAATACCCGGGACCGGAGATCGCCCTGGACAACGACGGAAATGTCTTGGCCGTCTTTCAGGTTCGGATGGACGGGAACTACGAGGTCGTCTTCCGGCAGCGGAAAAAAGGCGTCTGGTCCGCGATCGAGAATATCTCGGCCACGCCGCAGGGCGGCTCCCAGTCGGTGTGCATCCTGGTCGACCCGGCCACGAACGATTTCTACGCCCTCTGGCAGGACGACTACCAGCGGCCGACCGCCGACGCCACGTACTGGAAAATTTACCTGAGCTACAAGGTCAAGGGCGAAGGCCCCTGGATCGCCGGCGGCCTCATCCGCGAAGGAACCGCCCGCTGCTATTTCCCGGTCGCCGACATCGACGCCAAGGGAAAGGTCTACGTGACGTTCGACAACCGGGCTCCCGGCAACGCCCTGATCCAGTTCGCCCAGAACCCGACGCCCAAGGTCTTTACGGGCTGGACGGCGCCGATCAACGTCTCGACGATCACCGGCCTGTCCTTCTCCTATTCCAAAGTCGCCTGCGACGACGCGGGGAACGTCTACGTCGTCTGGACTCAGAAGACGGGCGCCGGCGACAACGTCGACATCTTCTTCCGCAAGCGGGTCAACGGCGTTTGGCGGACCGAGGAGAACGTCTCCAAGACGACCGGCGTCTCGAGCCGGCCCGCCATCGCCGTCAACCGGAAGACCGGGAAAGTCCATGTCGCCTGGACGGAGCAGGTCGGGGCGACGGCCGAAGAGACCGAGATCAAGTACAGGGAAAGCGAAGGGGCGGCCTGGTCGGCCGTCCTCAACATGTCCCAGACCAAGGCCTACTCGGACTTCCCCTCCCTTTACGCCGACCGGGTCGGCGGCGTCCATCTCGTCTACACCGACACGAAGAACGGCTATTATCATGTCTATTACAGGATGAGGCGGGGCGAAGAGCTCTGCTTCCCGCCCGAGAGCTTCGCCGTGGAGAGCCGGGTCGCCGCCAACCCGCGCCAGAAGGACAACATCCTGACCTGGGCGGAGAACCCCGAGAACGACAAGATCGTCCTTACGAGCTACAAGATCTTCAGGAAGAAAATGGACGCCGGCGACGCCGCCTATAAGATACTGGCCACGCTCGGCCCCAAGGTCTATCAGTACAAGGACCTCGGCCTCACGGGCGTCGACCGCTATACCTACAAGGCGACGGCGGTGGCCAAGGGCAACCATGAAAGCGC
>JAFGBC010000336.1 GCA_016933355.1 Candidatus Aminicenantota bacterium | reverse complement strand
CGACGGGGCGGTCGGCCTGGCCCGCGAGCTCGGAACGAGGAGGATCGGTTCGGCCGTGGCCGTCCTCGGCGCCCACTACATCGCAACTTTCCTGTCCCCCGACGAGGCGCTGGCCGGGACGCTCAAGGCGGCGCTGCCCGAGGTGCTGGGGATCAACTACGGGGTCCTCGTCATCGCCGACCGCTTTGGCCGCGAGGCCATAAAGGCCATGGCGACCACGGTCATCGATGCCGCCATGATCCGCTTGCTCATGCTCGGCCTGCCCCGCCTCGTCGATCCTCGCTGGCTCGACCTCGTCCGCGAGGGGGAAGGCCGGCTGCGGCCGTACGAGCTGCTCGGACGGCCCGAGCTGCGGCCCCTCATCGAAGCCGCGCTGCAGCCGTCTCCGGAGACGATCGCCGAGGCCGTCCCCGGCCCCCTCCGGCCTCTCTACCGAGAGATCTACGCCCGGCCGGAGATGACCGATCTCGTCTGGCTGAGCGCGCACCGCATCGTCAGCGCGCGCATGGCCCGGCACAAGCACGTTCTGGCGTTCCTCGTCTATCTGCCGCCGGACAGGATCGACGTCGTCCGCGAGGTTCTGGAGGGTTTCGCCCGGATCGCGGAGAGGCATGGGCTCGAGCACGATTTCGGCTTCCTGACGCCCATCGACCTGGGCAAACGGGCCATTCTCGAGTACGACTACTACCTCGACCACACCGACCCGGCCGAGAAGGCGAAGGCCGGCGGGGCGCTGGCCGACCTCGATCCCTGGCTGGCGGACCTGTCGCGCCGGGTGCCGAGCTTCCTGTCCCTGAAGGACACCTTTGCCCAGGGTTGCGTCAGGAAGGAGATCTTCCTCTACCGGGCTTGACGGATTCGTTCCCCATGAGGATCGATGACGCGTCGCTGCGACGGATGAGGGCCGGACGGACGTCCCGCATCCTGGTCACGGGCGGGACCGGATTCCTGGGGAGCCACATCGCCGCCGCGCTGCTCGGCGCGGGATACCGGGTGGCCGTCCTGGCCCGCTCTACGAAAGCCCTTCCCGCCCGGGCCCGGATCGAGCGCCTGGCCGACTGGCACGGCCTCGACGAAGAGGCCCGGCGGCGGCTCGCCATCGTCGAAGGGGACGTCCTCGAGACCGGTTGGGCCGCGGCGGCGGCGGAGGCCGGCGCGGACGAGATCGTCCACTGCGCCTCGAGCACGGCCTTCGTCGAGCGCAAGCGGGCCGAGATCGAGGCGGCCAACATCGGAGGGCTCCGGAACGTCCTCGACTTCGCCGCCCGGGGCGGCTGCGCGTTCTTCCACCACGTCAGCACGGCCTATGTCGCGGGACGGCGGACCGGGCCTTGCCCGGAGGATTGGGTCGAAACGGCCGCGTTCACGAACGTCTACGAGGAGACGAAGGCCCGCGGCGAGGTCCTGGCCCGGGACCTTTGCCGGCGCGAAGGCCTGCGGCTCAACGTCTACCGGCCGACGATCGTCACCGGGGACTCCCGGACGGGCCGGACCCTGCGCTTCAACGCGCTCTACTTCCCGGTCAAGGCCGTCGTCTATCTCCGCGACATCTATCTCGCCGATATCCGCGAGCGGGGCGGCCGCCGGGCCTCCGAGCTGGGCATCCGGACGGCGGAGGAAGGACGCATCATCATGCCGCTGCGGATCGAGATCGGGGGCGGCGGGATCAACCTCGTCCCGGTCGATCACTGCGTCGCCGCGTTCATGGCCGTTTTCGAGGACGGGATCGACGGCGGCATCTACCACATCGCCAGCCCGGCGCCGACGCGGATCGAGGACATCATCGCCTACGCCAAGCGCTTCTTCCGGCTGGAGGGAATCGAAGCCTGCGGCTCGGAGGCCTTCGCCGGCCGGCCCCGGAACGCCCTCGAGACTCTCTTCGATTCCTATCTCGAGACCTACCGGCCGTACATGCAGGAGGCGCGGACGTTCGAAAACGCGAACGCGGCGCCGATGCTGGCCCGGCGGGGCCTCGTTTGCCCCGCGTTCGACTACGATGTGTTCGCCCTCTGCATGGCCTATGCCCTGGACGTGGACTGGGGATCGAAGCTCTTTGCCCGCTAGGACCCTAAAAGCGCCGCCAGGCCCGCGACGGCCCCAATCGTCACCAGCAGAAACACGCCCGACAGGTTGAAGAAGGCCGTCCACGGCGACTTGTCGAAGTAACGCTTGAGCTTCGGCAGGGCGACGATCGTCCGGGCGATTTCCCCCGGCGGGAACTTCTCGATCTTGCCCACGGCCAGGACGTACTTGCCGGTATTGTCGGGGCTCGTGACGACGACGGTGTAGGCGCCCGCGGGGACCGGCTCGTCGTATTCGGGACCGAGCAGGTAGCGGTCGCCGCCGAAGGGCTCGAAAAACGGGCGCCAGGCGTAGATCCTCCCGTCGAGGCGGGCCAGGAGCTCCTCCTTCCCTCCCGTCTCACGGAAGACCGCGGCTTCGTAGTCGGTCTCGATGCCCGGGAGGTCGGGGACGAGGAGATTGACGTAGAGCCGCAGCGGGGCATCGCTCCGGATGTAATAGGTCTGGGGATTCCCGGCCAAGCGGGCATAGAACGCCTGGGAGATCTCCGGGTCGCGGACGATGATCGACGGCCGGTCGTTGACGAGGCGGGGCTGATGGGCGAAGGCCGCCCCGGCCGCGAGAACGAATAGCGCGAAGGCGAAGAACGGATGCCGTTTTTCCATTTTACCGCTCATAATATCATTATAGCCTAAGTCAAGTGGACCGGCCGGGTGGATCCAAGCCTGTCCTCGTACCTTCCAAGTACGGCGCGAGTCATGGGTCATGTCCCTAGGATTTCTTCAGGTCGCTCCGGGCATTGGTCGAAAAGAGCCGATCGACGGCTCGATCGTCTCCCCACTCCAGAGTCCGTTCTGTGATATAGAGCTGAT
>JAFGBC010000113.1 GCA_016933355.1 Candidatus Aminicenantota bacterium | reverse complement strand
TCCGGGATCCGGGAGAGATCGACGCAGGCGCGGTCGACGATCTCGGCCTTCGCCTCGATCAGGTCGAACCTCCTGTTGCTGAAGTCGCAGAACTTCATGCTCTGGGCCTTGATCTTGACCTTATAGTCGCCGAGGCACCCGAGCGGAGTGAATGCATCGAGGTCGGCCACGGCCTTCCAGGAGTAGGACCCGTCCGAAATCTCGAGATCCTCGGCGATCGGGCCCGCCGGCTTCCCGTTCTTATAGAGGAAGAGGCTGCACAGGCCGTTGACCTGGCTCGATGCCCAGGTGATCTTGTAGGTCTGACCGATCGTCCACTCTTCGCCCCCGTTGGGAGAGGTCAGGGACAGGAAGGGCTTGTCGGCGATCGCGAACGGCTTGTCGCTGGAGTCCGCCAGATCCCGGCCCTTGGCGACGATCCGGACTTTATACCCCGTCTGGGTCTCTCCGGAGCCGTCGAGGAGAGTTCCGACCGTCCAGTTGTAAAAGGGAATCTCGACGGGAAGATCTTCGGCGATCGTCCCCTGCCGGACCCCGTCCTTGAATAACTCGAGCCGGCAGAGCCCGTCGAGCCCGACGGCTTTCCAAGCGACGGCGTAGCTCGACCCTCGCGCCAGGACGAGGTTCGTGTTGGGCGCGAGGAGCCTGAGGACGGGCTTGGACCCGATGACGAACGGCTTGTCGTTCATGTCCGAAGCGGACTTGTCGCCGACGAGGGTGATCCTGACCTTGTAGCCCTCTCCTTCGGGAGCAGTCCCCTCCTTGAGGACGCCGACTTTCCAGGCGTAGGCGTTCTGTTTCAGGGGAATCCCTTCGGCGATCGTTCCCAAAAGCGTCCCGTCACGGAAGAGCTCGAGCGTAACGGTCCCCGTCGTCTCCGAAGAATACCAGGCGATCGTCCGGGTCGCGTTCGCCGGCCAGATTTCGTTCCCGCGCGGCGAGGTAAGGACGACGATGCTACAGGGCGGCACCGGACCCGAGACCGTCGTTCGGGGACGGTCGCCGGCGTCCGTCCGGGGCATTCCCGCCGAGAGCCAAAGCCCTGAAGCCAACATTCCGAAGACCCCCATCACGACACAAAGACGCTTCATTACCCTTTACCTCCAAGCGTGATCGAGTTCAAAGACGGCCAATCTTTCTTTGATCTTGGGCTTATCTTACCTCGATTCCCCCGCCCTGAAAAGCGTTTTCTTCCTGCCGCCCGAGCCACCGCTCCATCCGCCGCCGGGCGGGCGTCGAAGGCTGCCGAAAGGGCCCGGAAGTTGATTTTCGCCGCGTTTTCCTGTATATTCAGAGCTCTTTTTCGGGTTGCACAGCCGCCGAGAGTCAACCCCGCGGACGCTCGACCCGCGGGCCTTCCCTCCAAGCCCATCCGAAAAAACGATTTGATAAGGGATTCGTTTCCATGACAGCAAAGAACGCGACCATGCGCAACATCGGCATCAGCGCCCACATCGACTCGGGCAAGACGACGCTCACCGAGCGCATCCTCTTCTACTGCAAAAAGATCCATCGCATCCACGAGGTCAAGGGCAAGGACGGCGTCGGCGCCACCATGGACCACATGGAGCTCGAGCGCGAGCGCGGGATCACGATCACCTCGGCCGCCACCAACGTCGGCTGGGCCGGCCATTCCATCAACATCATCGACACGCCCGGCCACGTCGACTTCACGATCGAGGTCGAGCGGGCCCTCCGCGTCCTGGACGGGGCGGTCCTCGTCCTCTGCTCGGTCGGCGGCGTCCAGTCCCAGACGATCACGGTCGACCGCCAGCTCAAGCGCTACGACGTCCCCCGGATCGCCTTCATCAACAAGTGCGACCGGGTCGGCGCCAACCCCGTCAAAGTCCGCGACCAACTCGTCGAGAAGCTCGGCCACAACGCGGTCCTGATGCAGATCCCGATCGGGCTCGAGGACCGGCACGCGGGCGTCGTCGACCTGGTCGCCATGAAAGCCCTCTATTTCGACGGCGCCGAAGGCGAGGTCGTCCGGGTCGAGGACATTCCGGACGAGCTGGCCGCCGAAGCCAAAGCCCGGCGCGACGAGCTCGTCGACGCCGTCTCGATGTTCTCGGACCGGCTGCTCGAGGCCGCCCTCGAAAGCCGGGTCACGGACGACCTCCTCCACGAGGCCATCCGCAAGGGCACGCTCGCCCGCAAGCTGACGCCGGTCTTCATGGGGAGCGCCTACAAGAACAAGGGCATCCAGCCCCTGCTCGACGGCGTCGTCCGCTATCTCCCCGGCCCGGCCGATGTCGCGAACGAAGCGCATGATACGGCCCAGGACGGAGCCAAGGTCGCCCTGCGCACCGACGACGACGCGCCGACCGTGGCCTTGGCCTTCAAGCTCGAGGACGGCCCCTACGGCCAGCTGACCTACGTCCGGATCTATCAGGGCGTCCTCGAGAAGGGCTTGGAGATCGTCAACACCCGTTCCGGCCAGAAGGTCAAGGTCGGACGCCTGGTCCGGATGCACGCGGACTCGATGGAGGACATCGTCCGGGCCGGCGCCGGCGATATCGTGGCCCTGTTCGGGATCGACTGCGCCTCGGGCGACACCTTCGCCGCGCCGGGGCTGTCCCTGGCCATGACGTCGATCTACGTCCCCGAGCCGGTCGTCTCGCTGGCGATCGCCGCCGTCGACAAGAAGGACCAGGACCGCGTCGCCAAAGCCCTCAACCGCTTCACCAAAGAGGACCCGACCTTCCGGAGCCACGTCGACCCCGAGTCACACGAGACGATCATCCAGGGCATGGGCGAGCTCCATCTCGACGTCTACGTCGAGCGGATGAAGCGCGAATACAAGGCCGAGGTCCGGACCGGCATGCCCCAGGTCGCCTACCGGGAGACGATCGGACAGCGCGTCGCGTTCGACTACACCCACAAGAAGCAGACGGGCGGCGCCGGGCAATACGGGCGGGTCATCGGTGCCCTCGAGCCGCTCCCCGGCGGCGCCTTCGAGTTCGTCAACGATGTCAAAGGCGGGCGCATCCCGCGCGAGTTCATCCCGGCTTGCCAGAAGGGCTTCCAGGCGGTCCTGCGCAAGGGCGAGCTGACCGGGTTCCCGGTCGTCGGCGTCAAGGTCGTCCTGAGCGACGGGGCCTACCACGAGGTCGACTCCTCGGACATGGCCTTCCAGGCCGCCGCCCAGGGCGCCTTCCGCGAAGTCTACCGAAAGGCCAAGCCCTACATTCTCGAGCCGATCATGAAGGTTTCGGTCGAGGGCCCATCCGAGTTCGCCGGGAACGTCTTCGCCACGATCAACCAGCGCCGGGGGATCATCGTCAGCTCGGTCGAGGACGGCCTGTTCGCCCGCGTCGACGCCGAAGTCCCCCTGAGCGAGATGTTCGGCTACGCGACAACCCTCCGCTCGCTGACCCAGGGCAAGGCGGAGTTCACCATGGAGTTCCTCAAATACGGACGGGTGCCCTCGGCCAAGGCCGAGGAGCTCGCCGCCGAGTACCAAGAGAAACGGCGCCGGGACGCCAAATAGGCGGACGGCCCGAGCGAGGAGGCGACGATATGACCGTTCAAACCGAATTCGCGCGGCGGAGCCCGATCCGGACCATGGAGCGCCATATCCACGACGGGCTGGGCAAAGGGCAGATCGGCGTCTTGGCCTCGCCCAAGGGCGTGGGCAAGACGGCCTGCCTCGTCCAGATCGCGACCGACAAGCTCTTCCAGGACAAGCCCGTCATCCACGTCTCCTACGCGAGCCGGGTCGACTACATCATCACCTGGTACGAGGACGTCTTCCGCGAGATCGCCGGCGCGCTGCGGACCGAAGCCCCGCTCGAGGTCCACGACGATGTCGTCAAGAACCGGGTCATCATGAATTTCAAGCAGGAAGGAACCCGGACCGAGCAGGTCCTCAAGAGCCTGGAGGCTATGATCACGATGGGCCGCTTCGCGGCCGACTCCGTCATCGTCGACGGCTACGATTTCTCTCTGTCCAGCCCCGCCGACCTGGCCAAGTTCCGGGAGTTCGCGGGCCGGCTCGGGCTCGAGATCTGGTTCTCGGCCTCCCTCCGCGGCGAGGGGTCCCTCTATGACGCCTCCGGCGCGCCCCTGCTCCTCCAGGACTTCCTGGCCTCGATCGACGTCTTGATCACGCTCCACGCCGAGCCCGACCACGTTCGGTTGCGCGTCGTCAAGGACCGCAACCATCCGGCAGCCGGCGACCTGCCTCTCAAGCTCGACCCCAAGACGCTCCTCATCGCCTGAGGCCGCGCGGTAACGGTCCGGCGTCCCAGGCCGGCGGCTATTCCTTCACTTCGGCGGCGTCCGCTCCGGGACTCTCGTCATACATCTCGTAGAGGCACTTCCACGCTCCGTCCGCCTGCCGTTCGAAGGCCATCAGCCATTGGACCTGATAGCGGACGGGGGGTCCGCCGTCGCGGGGCGTCGTGATTCCCTCATCAAAGCCCCACGCCGTCGCCAGTTCGCCCGACACGCGAATGTCTCTGATAACGCTGCTCTCGACTCGCTCGTCGTTGAGCAGGCTTGCCCTTTGATACCCGGCAAGGAGATCTTCCCGACCCCTGCGGGGGGGCTCGACGGGCGACAGGAGAACCGCATTCTCAGCGTAGAACGCGGAGACGAGTTCTTTGAAGTCCCCGGCGTTATAGAGCCGGACCCAATCGTCGAGGAGCGTGTTGATGGCGGCCATATCGGCTTCGACTCCGACCGCGGGTTTTTTGGTCGCATCTTCGCCCTGCTTACGGCACGCGATCGGCAGGCAGAGCACAAGGATCAAAGCCATGATGAAAGGATGTCTTCTCATCAAACCCTCCTCGATGATCGATAGGATTATCGTATGCCATCTCAGAACGCGCGGTCAAGACCGCGCGGATTACCCGAGCCTCCGCGAACGCGCCTCCGGCCAGGAGCCGGCGAATTCCAAGGCGCGAGCATGGTCATCGACCAGGCCGCGCGCGACCGCCTGGTCATCGCGGGCTACGCGGGCGTCCGGAAGAGCGAGGACGGCGGCGCGACCTGGACGGACATCACGGGGAGTCTCCCCGTCAAGAACGTCTTCGGTTTGAGCCTGGATCCGGCGACGCGGACCCTCTTCGCGGGAACGGACGGCGCGTCCCTTTACAAAAAGGCCCTTTGACCGGCGCCTGCCGGACCGGCTATTTCTTTATGCGCTTCAGGACGGCGGCGGCGTTCTCGTTCTTCTTGACAGCCGTTCCCAGGCCGGCCTAAGATCTAAGATGCTCATTCCAGAGGGAGACATCATGGCTAAGATTCAAGCCTACTGTGGCCTCGATTGCGGCGCCTGCGAAGCCTACCTCGCGACCCAGGCCGACGACCAAGCCGGACTCCAGAAGACCGCCGAACAGTGGAGCGTCCAGTACGGCGGAAAGAACGTCACGGCCGCGATGTGCGTCTGCGACGGCTGCTCGTCCGGGAAACGGATCAGCTCCGCCCATGCCGCGACCTGCGCCGTCCGGCTCTGCGCGGAGGCCCGCAAGGTCGCGACCTGCGCCCATTGCGCGGACTACGGCTGTCCGACGCTCCAGCAGTTCTTCGCCTTCGCGCCCATCCTCAAGGAGAAGCTCGAGGC
>JAFGBC010000335.1 GCA_016933355.1 Candidatus Aminicenantota bacterium | reverse complement strand
TGTTGGCGGCGATGAGGACGATCGCTTCGCGTCCGGTCGCACCCGAGGCGAACTGGGTTTTCCAGCTGACCGAGTTCCCGTCCGTAAAACCCTATCTGGTCGGGCTCAAGAAGGCGGTGTTCTTTCTGGGGCTCCTGCCCCTTTTCTCGGCCGTCTGGCTCGTCTTCTGGCGGTTGTGGGGCGCGCGAGCGGCCGCCCTCCATACGCTTTTCGGGCTGTCGATCGCGGCTGTCCTGGAACAGGTTTTCTTCCTCAGGTTCGACAAAGCGCCCTTTGCCTGCGCTTCGCTTCCCGGGAAGGAGCGGCTCCAGGACAGGTGGTTCGTCTATCTGGGAGGCTTCCTGGTATTCGTCTCCTTGATCGGACAGCTGGAGGCTTCTCTTTTCCGGAATCCCGGGGGCTTTCCGGCCTTTTTCGCCGCGGCGGCCGGACTCCTTGTCGCTTCCGGCTATGTCAATCGCTTCTACGTCTATCCCAGGACGAAGCTGGTGTATGAGGAAGTCGCCGAGCCGACGTTCATCAGCCTGAAATAAAGTCTTCAAAATGATAGAGTTAGGGGCAGGTTGCCCCTTTCTGAAGCGGGAAGGTCCGGGCTGCGGCTCTCATCGGGGGGGCGGCCGATTTCACCCCTGGATTCACCGGGAAGGGTGATTGACCCCCCCGCGGCCGGGGATAGAATGGAAAGGCTCAGAAAAGGAACGGTCTTCTCTGGCGCCGAAGGGAGAATCTCGCCGGGAGGTGAACAGAAACGCCGAGGGCACAACGGACCCGACGCCGCGCCATTATCCAAATCACGACAGGGGAGATCCGACATGAACATCAAGAAGCTGAAAGAGGCGGTCGACGAGCTCAAGAAGGACATGGGTGAGGGTTTAATCTCAACGGATGTCTTTTCGAGCGCGGACGGGCAAAGCATCTACGGCTTCAACAGCCAGCCCAAGGCCTGCGCCTTTTTCAATCAAGTCACGGATCACCTCATCAAATCGCTCCAGGGCAGCGGCCTGCCGCCGCTCGGCCGATACTACATCGTCGACGTGGCCGACGACAAGATCATCATGGTCATCGCAACCGAAGAATTCCAGTGGGGCATGATCGTGAACACCAAGAAAATCCAGACGGGGCTGCTGTTGAACGTCATCCTGCCCGAAATCGTCGACAAGTTCCAGGACGCCCGGGCGGGTTGAGCGCGGCATGGGAAAACCTGAGACGGGGGGGGGGACGCGCCGGACGTCATGATCATTCAGAGCCCGAAGCTGGCTTTCGTCCTCGAACGCCTGTCCAACCTGGCGGACAAGGAGGGCTTCGCCCTGTTCGGGCCCGACGGCACGCTGCTCTTCTCGAAATTCGAGGGCTCGCCGCCGAGCGAGGTTTTGATCTCGATCGCCGAAGTCATCGAGATCGCCAACGGAGTCGCCGCCGGGACCGGCGCGGCCGACCTCAACCAGATGCAGGTCGAGTGGCAGGAGAAGGTTCTCCTCGTCCACAAGCATCCCGACAGCGGGTTCTACGTCGTCCTCCTGGGCGGCCGGGGGCTCAAAATCGGTCTGGCCAAGATGCTGATCAAAGAGATCACGCCGGCGCTCGAAGAGATCTTCGACGCCCTCAAGCTGCCGGCTCCGGGGAGGCCGAAGCCATGACGATCGCCCAGGACGCGTGGGAAGCCTCCCTGCTCGCCGCGATGTGGCATCGGAACCGGATCGTCATCCAGGCCTCGAGCGTCGACTCGGCCAATGCCCTGTTCTCGCTCTGGAAGTACATGGTCCCCCAGTACCGGACGTTCGTCCTGTGCGGAGACGTCCCCAAGACGGCCCGCTACATCAAGGGCGCCAAGATCGTCGAAGCCAAGGAGCCGGAGGCCCAGCGCGAGGCGTTCGAGCTGTCCTACGCGGAGGAGGAGCTGGGCTCGCCCCCGATCCAGATCGTCTACTTCGGGGCCGACCCGACCGTCCTCCGGGACGTCCTGTCGGCCATTCCCCAGGGTTGGATCGCGACGACGACGCATCCGCCCCGGGCCTGGGAGACCGAGAAGACCCGCGTCCGGGATGCGCTGTCCTTCGCCGACGGGACCTTTTCTTTCCTCGACCCGATCCCCAAGGACATCTTCATCGAGCGGCGTCTCATCCAGGACATGCGGGACAACAGCGAAGGCGTCCGGGATTTCAAGGTTCAGCTCAAGCAGAGCGAAGTCCACCTGGCGTTCCAGGCCATGCTGACCGAGCTCGAATCGACCGGATTGCTGACCCAGTCCTATGTCTCAGAGATGCTGAACGTCCGGGAGCGGACCCTGGCCAAGATCATGGCCATCGGGAGCAGGGAGCGGCGGGTCGACCTGTCCTCGTTCATCCAGCGGACGGACCCGACCATCGTCGGATTTCTCAAGGAGATGTCGAGCGTCAAAGAGCTGTACCTAGCCGCCCTGTTCGACGGCGAGAACCTGGTCGGCTACGCCAAATACCGGGACATCAATTTCCCCTCGCAGAATTTCCTGCGCATCGTCGGGGCGGTCGGCGCCTACGCCCGGTGCGCCTCGCGGACGGGCCCTCTCAAGTATGTCGAGATCAACACCCGCCATCTCAACATCCTTGTCTGCGTCCATCCGATCGTTTTCGGGTTCGTCCTCGAGGCCGGGCCTAACCCGCTCATGGTCCGCTTCAAGGTCGAAGAATCCTTGGGCAAGCTTGTCAAGGCGGCCGGAACGGCGCCGTCCCGCTGAGGCGGAGGAAGAGGTTCGCATGGCCAACATCAAAGACATCATCGACGGCATCATGAAACGGGTGCCCGAGGTCGTCGGGGTCATCCTGATCGACATCGACGGCATCCCGATCGAGGTCGCCGGCCGGTTCGACATGAAGCCGGAGGACCTCGGGGCCCTGCTCTCCGCCTGCTACAACTCCTACGCCCAGGTCGGGACCGAGCTCATGCAGAAGCTGGAGAGCATCATCGTCGAGTACGGGGACCTCAAGCTCTGCCAGAACCGGATGCCGCGCGGGCTGCTGACGATCATCGCCGGCAAGAACGCCCACATCGGGATGATCCGGCTCGAGGCCAAGCG
The DNA here is from genome assembly GCA_016933355.1 of Candidatus Aminicenantota bacterium. Lineage (GTDB taxonomy): Bacteria > Acidobacteriota > Aminicenantia > Aminicenantales > JAFGBC01 > JAFGBC01. The sequence goes on along the minus strand of JAFGBC010000335.1, from coordinate 4,110 downwards.
GGCGATCGACGTCCTGACCAAGATGATGCAGGACACGATGGAGATGCGGACCGAGATGGTCAAGGAGATGAAGTTCCGGATGCCGGACAGCCGGGGCATCGCCGACATCCTGTCCCGGTTCGAGAAGGAAGGGTCGTGAGGTACTACGGGAACAAGGTCTACTTCAAGATCCTCTTCTTCGGCACCGCGCTGGCCGGGAAGACGACCTCGCTCCGCTGGCTGTACAGCAACGTCATCCCCCGGGACATGAAGATGACGAGCGAGATCAAGTCGATCGAGACCTCGTTCGGCCAGACGCTCCTGTTCGACTTCACCCCGATCCAGATCAGCCCCCATATCGTCGTCCGCCTCTTCACGGCGACGGGCCAGGATTACTATCTCAGCACGCGGCGGATGCTGTTCGAGGACGCCGACGGCATCTTCTTCGTCGTCGACTGCCAGAAGAAGGAGCTCGAGCACAATCGGGAGTTCGTCGTCGAGTTCAACCGCTACCTGGACGGCAGCGAGAAGCTCCGCCGGTCCGAGATTATCATCCTCTACAACAAGATCGACCTCGAGGACACCTATCCGGCCCGCGAGCTGGGGCGCCTGCTCAACCTGGAGATGTATCCCGGCTACGAGGTCAGCGCCCTCAAGGGCATAAACCTCCGCGAATCGTTCATCGTCATGGTCCGTCGTTTGCTGGAACGTCTGGAACAGGAGGCGAGGCCGTGAAATTCATCTCCAAGACGGTCGAGGACATGATCCAGGACGGGAAGCTCCACCAGGCGGTCGTCGTCGACAGCGACGGGCTGGTCGTCGACGCCCGGGGGGAGATGTACGACCCCGAGATCCTGTCCGCCTTCGCCTTCCCCATTCAGCAGACGCTGCGCAGCCTCCAGGAGACGCTGGCGGTGGAGCGGATCAAGGAGGTTTCGCTCCGGACCGAGGACCGCAAGCTCCGCATCACGCTCAGCTTCTTCGTGGCCAACGCCCAGGATTTCTGCCTGATGGTCCGCGCCCCGGGTGCGGCGGCGGCCCGGCCGGCCGTTTCGGACATTCTCCGCGTCGAGACCGAAGCCGTCGCGGCCCCCGTCCGAGCGGGCGAGGAGGAGGCGTCTTCCGCTCCGGTTTCAGCCTCCGCGGCCGAGGCCGGAGCCGACCTTGAAGCCCTGACTCAGCGCGTCCTGCGGCGCCTGCAGCCAGAGTTGGAGCGGATCGCGGCCGAGGCGGTCCGCAGGGAAATCGACCAACGCGGCGCGTTATGAAAACGATCGACAAGAAGCTGACCCAGCTCCTCGACGAGCTCAAGGCGGACGCTCTGCGCGAGGCGCATGCGCCGCGGGTCAAGGACAAGGAGGCGCGCGCCTCCGAAGAGATAGAATCCAAGCTGAGCGACATCCTCTCCGACCTGGAGCGGAAGGGCCAGGACCGCTCCGCCTCCGCCAGGGGCGGGGCCGAACCGGGCCAGGAATTCCTCCCGGAATTCGGGCGCTACGTCCTCGTCGAAAAGCTGGGCTACGACGGCATCGCCGAAACCTTCAAGGCCAAACGGGCCGAGGGTCGCGAGGGACGCTTCTGCGTCCTGAAGCGGATCCGGCTCCAGTTCCGGAAAGAGAACGTGATGGCCGTCTTCCTCGAGGAGGCGCGCCAGCTCGCCCGCCTCTCCCATCCCAACATCGTGTCTCTCCTCGACTTCGGCAAGCTCAACGAATACGGGTTCCTCGTCTTCGATTACGTCGAGGGGCCGAGTCTCGGCGCGGTCCTGAACGCCTTCAAGGCCCGCAAGCAGACGATGGCCTTTCCCTTGATGGCCGCGGTCGGCGTCCAGGTCTGCCGGGGTCTGGAAGCGGCCTACGCGACCCCCGGGCCGGGCGGCATCCCGCTCGGGATCATCCACGGGAACATCACGCCGTCGAACATCCTGCTCAGCGCTCAGGGGGAGGTCCTGCTGACCGATTTCTGCCTGTTCCGCACGTCCCAGAGGCTCTACCAGGCCGTTCCGGCCTCCTTCCGCAACAAGATCGCCTACCTGTCGCCCCAGCAGGCCCGGGGCGAGCAGGTCGACGCCCGCGCGGACATCTACGCGATCGGGTCGGTCCTTTTCGAGCTGGCGACCGGCCAACCGGTATTCCCCAAGGTCCTCGACCCGGCCGTCTTTCATAAGATCCTCCTCGGCCAGGTCATCCCGGTCATCCCCAAGAGCTTCGAGGCCCCCGAAACGCTGCGCCGGGCGATTCTCAAGGCCCTTGAGTATGAGCCCCAGCACAGGCACCCGAAAATCGAGGACCTTAGGAAGGATCTCGAGCGGTACCTGAACGAGGCGGGCGAGCCCCTCTCCCAGTCCGACGAGCTGAGCCGCTTGACGGCGGTCGGTTCGGGCGTTGCGCCCGGCCGAGCGGGCGCCGCCCAAGCTCGGCCTCGCCGCGAAAGCAAGAGCGAGGTCCTCAAGGTTGCCTTCCCGGCCCTGGAAATCCTAGAGGCCGGACGGCCGGCCTCCGTCCCGCCTCCGTCGTCGCCGCCCGAGGAGCGGCCGTCGACGAAGCCGGCCGAAGACATCGCCCTCGAGGACGACCTCCGTCTGGCCATCGAGCCGATCGAAGAGGTCGAAGAGGTCGAAGAGCGGCCCGCCCTGGAGGCTTCGCCGCCGGCCTCCGTCCCGCCTCCCGTCGAAGCCTCCGCGCCGTCCGTCGTCGAGGAGGTGACGGAGCCGCTTTCCCAATACCGCCTCCTCGTTGTGACGCCGAATGCCCTGACCCAGAAGGTCGTCCGGATGGCGTTCGGCCACAAGGATTTCGAGCTGTCCTTTATCGCCGAAGGCAGCGAGGCGTTAGCCGTGATCGACGACTTCCGTCCCGACGCCGTCGTCATCGACCTCAACACGAACGCGTTCGATCCCTACGACCTTTGCGACAAGATCCGGTCCAACCCCCGGCAGGCCCAAAACTGCATCGTCTTCATCCGCAAGGAATTCGAGAAGGTCGACCTCGACCGGCTGGACACGCTCGATTACGACCTGATGATTTATATGCCCGTCCCGGCCAAGGAGTTCGAGGAGAAGGTCCGGACGATCCTCCACCAGAAACGGATGATGCCGGGCGGCTGAGGTCAGTCGAGAACGCGCTCCAGATCCTCGAGAGCGGCGCGGCGCAGGGGAAGGGCAGCCGCGTCCAGCGCCTTCAGGTTCTTCAGCCCGCTTCCGGTCAGGACGAGGACGGCCGAAGCCGTTCCGCTCAAGGCCGGGTCCGCCCTCCGCGCGAGCTTGAGAAGAGCGGCCAGGGTCGTTGCGGAATCGGGCTGGCAGAACAGGCCTTCGGCCGCGAGATGCCCCTGGGCCTCCAGCATCTCCTCGTCGCCGACCGAGAGAATCAGACCGCCCGATTCCCGCATCATCGCCAGGACGAGGTTGCCCGCCGGCGGACTAGGGTTGGAGATGGCGTGGGCGATCGTGCCGGGATGTTCGAAGACCTCGTAGCGGGCGCTCCCGGCGGCGAAGGCCCGCGCCAGCGGCGCGCAGCCCTCCGCCTGGACGCCGACCACGACCGGAAGGCGGTCGGTGAACCCGCCGTCGCGGAGCTCGCGGAACGCCTTGAGGAGTCCGAGAAGGTGTCCGCCCGAGCTAAGCGGGACCAGGCAGAGATCGGGGACGCTTCCTCCCAGCTGGAGGAACGTCTCGAAAGCGATCAGCTTGTAGCCCTCGATCCGGAAGGGATCGACCGAGTTCATGAAAAGGATATTCCGGCGGCGGCCGAGGCGAAAGCTCTCCGCGAAAAGCCGGCCGTAGTCGCCCTCGACGACGACGAGGCGCGGCCGGTGGATGCCGGCCATGCGGATGTTCTCGGCGGGCGTCCCTTCCTTGAGGAGCACGAACGTCGCAAGCCCCGCCCGCGCGCCGTAGGCGGCCGTCGAGGCGGCCATGTTTCCGGTCGAGACCGTCCCGATTCGCGTGAAGCCCAGGCGGCGCGCGTTCTGGACGGCGACGGCCGTCCCCCGGTCCTTGAAGCTCTGGGTCGGGTTCATCGCCTCGTTCTTGGCGTAGAGCGCCGGAAGGCCCAGGCGGCGCGCCAGGCGGTCGAGTCGCAGGAGCGGGGTCGAGCCTTCGCCCAAGCTGAGGGTCGCGTCGAGGGAGGG
>JAFGBC010000112.1 GCA_016933355.1 Candidatus Aminicenantota bacterium | reverse complement strand
GTCCGCGGCCGGCGGATCGAGGCGGTCAGCGAGGATCCCGATCCCGTCCTGCTCGAGCTCGACGGCGAACAGCTCGGCGCGTTGCCGGCGGTCTTCGAGGTCGCGCCGTGCGGGATCGTCGTCAAGGGGTTCGCGGGCTGACCGAGGGGGCCTCGCCTCAGCGGGCTTTTTTGGATAGATAGAGGTTATAGTCGTTCGTCAGGACCAGCTTTCCCGAATCGTCGTAATAGCGGTAGATCGGCGTCCGCGTCGTGATGAGCGGCTTGTTGTAGCCGCCGGCCATGACGCGCTGGATGTAGTTCCGCGTCTCCCGGTAGGGCGGGATGCCGCCGTACTTCTTGATCGCTTCCTGGCCGGCGTTGTAGGCGGCCAGGACCTTGTTCGTCTGGCGGTCGAAGAGCTTGATGAGGTCCTTGAGGTAGCGGACGCCGCCCTCGATGTTCTGGGCGGGGTCGAAAGGGTCGACGACGCCGTAGGCGCGGGCCGTGTCGGGCATGAGCTGCATGAGGCCGGTCGCGCCCTTGGAGGAAACCGCGTTCGCGTTGTAGTTGGACTCGACTTTTATGATGGAATGGACGAGTTCGACCGGGATGCGGTGCCTGTAGGCGGCCGCGCTGACGAGGGGATCGTAGGCCTTTTTGAGGGGGTGGTCGGCTCCCGCCGCGACGGCCGGCCCGGCCGCGAGCCCGCAGAGAAGCGCGGCCGCGCCGAGGGCGTACCAACGCTTCATTGGGGTCAAGGCCGTCATCTGATTCCTAATTCTATCCTGCCCGAAAACAGGCCGCTTGACAATCCCCTTTGGGGGTGATTTTGGGCCGCCTCAGAGGAGGGCCTCGACGGCCGCGGCGCTTTCTTCGAGCGCCCGGTCGAGTCCTTCGGGCCGGCCGCCGCCCGCCTGGGCGAATTCGGGCCGCCCTCCTCCCCCGCCGCCAACAAGCGGGGCGATTTTCCGGATGATCGCGTCGGCTCTCAGCCGATCGGCCAAATCCTTGGAGACGGCGACGACGAGCAGGGCTTTAGGTCCGTCGACGGCGCCGAGGACGACGACACCGCTCCCGATCTTCCGCTTGAGCTCATCCGCGAGTTCGCGGAGCTCGGCCGCGGCCAGCCCCTCGACCTTTCGGGTCAGAACCCGGACGCCCTTGACCTCCCGGACCGCGTCCTCGGCGGCCGCCGCCGGGCCGCGGGTCAGCTTCAGGCGCAGCGCCTTGATCTCCTTGTCCCGGTCCTTGATCGTCTCTCGGAGGCGGTCGACTTGGGCGACCAGCTCGGAACGGGGGATGCCCAAGCTGTCCTGGAGGTCGGCGAGAAGGGCGTCGGATTCCTGCGCGAAGCGGAGCGCTTCCTCTCCGCTGACCGCTTCGATGCGCCGCATCCCGGCGGCGACGCTCGACTCGCTCACGATCTTGACCATCCCGACCTGCCCGGTCGCCGCGACATGGACGCCGCCGCAGAGCTCCTTGCTGATATCGCCGACGGAGACGACCCGGACCTGTTCTCCGTATTTCTCCTCGAAGATGGCCGTCGCGCCCTCGCGGATCCCCTCCTCGAGACTCGTTTCTCGGGTCCGGACCGGGAGGTCGGCCCAGATCCGCTCGTTGACCAGCGCCTCGACCCGGGCGATCTCCTCGCGGCGCAGCGCCGCGTAGTGGGTGAAGTCGAAGCGGAGCTTGGACGGGGAGACCAAAGACCCGGCCTGCTTGACGTGGTCGCCCAGGATTTCGCGCAGGGCGGCATGGAGGAGATGGGTCGCCGTGTGGTTGCGGCGGATGGCGTTGCGGCGGGGCGCGTCGTAGGCCGCCTCGACCCGGTCTCCGAGGCGGAGGGCGCCGGACAGGACTTCCACCTTGTGACTGATGACGTCGGGGAGCGGCGCCAGGGTCGTCTCGACAACGGCCGAAAACCCCGCGTTCTTGAGAACGCCGCTGTCGCCGACCTGGCCGCCCATCTCGGCGTAGAAGGGCGTCTTGTCCAGCACGACCTCGGCCGCGTCGCCCTCGCGGATGTCTGCGGCCGGGCGTCCGTCCTTGATGAGCCCGATGACCTCGGCGTCGGACACGGACGCCTCCTCGTAGCCGACGAAGCGAACCCGGAGGGATTTCAGGCTCTCGTAGGCCTGCTTGGCGCGGACCTTGGCTTCGCCCTTCCAGGATTGGCGGGCCTGGCTTCGTTGCTTCTCGAGCTCGTCCTTGAAGCCGGCCTCGTCGACGCGGAGGCCATCCTCGGCCGCCAGGTCCTGAGTCAGGTCGAGCGGGAATCCGAACGTGTCGTAGAGCTTGAAGGCGCGCCCGCCGTCCAGGACCGCGCCGCCCGCGGCCCGCACCTCGTCGGCATACTGGCGGAAATAGCGTAGCCCCGAGGCGAGCGTAGACGCGAAGCGCTCCTCCTCCGAGAGGCAGACCTTGGCGATGTAGGCGGACGAGGCGAGGAGCTCGGGGTAGGCGTCCTTCATGACGTCGACCACGACCCCGACCAGGTCGAACAGGAAAGGCGTCTCCAGGCCGATCAGATTCCCGTTCCGGAAAGCGCGCCGGATGAGGCGGCGCAGAACATAGCCGCGGCCGTCGTTGGCGGGCATGGCGCCGTCCCCGATCAGGAACGTCGCGGCCCGGACGTGGTCGGCGATGATCCGGACAGAGACGTCGCCCTCGTCCCGGGCCGGATACTCGCGGCCCGCCCGTTCACACACCCGGTCGATCAGCGGACGGAACAGGTCGGTCTCGAAGTTGCTCGTCTTGCCCTGGAGGACGGCCGCCATCCGCTCCAGGCCCATCCCGGTGTCGATCGAGGGCGAGGGCAGGCGGGCGATCCCGCCCCGGCCGTCCTGGCTGAACTCCATGAAGACGAGGTTCCAGAGCTCGCAAAAGCGGTCGCTCCCCTTTTCGATCAGGTCGCGGGGCGCGCCCGGCTCCAGTCCCGGGTCGATGTCGTAGTGGATCTCGGAGCAGGGTCCGCAGGGGCCGGTCTCCCCCATCGCCCAGTAGTTGTCCTTTTTACCGAAACGGAAGATGCGGTCGGCGGGAATGCCGACCCGCTCGTTCCAGATCCGGAAGGCCTCGTCGTCTTCCTCGTAGACGGTGATGACCATGCGCTCCGGCGACAGCCGGAAGGTCTCGGTCACCAGCTCCCAGGCGAACAGGCAGGCCTCGACCTTGAAGTAGTCGCCGAACGAGAAATTGCCCAGCATCTCGAAGAAGGTGTGGTGCTTGGTCGTCCGTCCGACCGTCTCCAGGTCGTTGTGCTTGCCGGAGACGCGCATGCATTTTTGGACGCTGGCCGCCCGCTTGTAGCTCCGCGTCGCGAGCCCGAGAAAGACGTTCTTGAACGGGTTCATCCCGGCGTTCGTGAAGAGAAGCGTCGGGTCGTCCTTGGGCAGGAGCGGGGCGCTCGGGACGACCTTGTGGTCCTTGGCGGCGAAGAACCGGAGAAAAGCGTCGCGGATGTCTTGGGATCTCATCGGAAAATCGCGGCCTCGGCCGGGGGCCCGCCGTTCAGGACTCTTCCTCCCCGATCGGGACGATGGCCGGCTGCTCCTTGCGCTCGATCGGCGACATCCCCTGCTCCATGGACTCGAGGGCGATGTCGAGGGTCGACTGGATGCCCATGACCTTGAGCTTGAAGTGGTCGGGGTTCGACGAGTAGCGGAGCCCCTGCTCGAAAGAGATGTAGCCGTCGCGGTAGAGCTGGTAGATGGATTGGTCGAAGGTCTGCATGCCGTACTGGGAGACGCCCGTGGCGATCGCGTCGCGGATGAGCCCGGTCTTTTCCTTGTCCTGGACGCACTCGGCGATATAGGGGGTCGCGATCATGACCTCGACGGCCGGGACGCGGCCCGTCCCGTCGACGCGCGGGATCAGCCGCATCGAGATGACGGACTTGAGGATGCTCGAGAGCTGGAGACGGACCTGGCGCTGGTGGTGGGGCGGGAAGACGGAGATGATCCGGTTGATGCTCTCGGGCGAATCCAGGGTGTGGAGGGTGCTGAAGACGAGGTGGCCGGTCTCGGCGGCCAGGATAGCCGTTTCGACCGTGTCCAGGTCGCGCATCTCGCCGACGAGGACGACGTCGGGGTCCTCGCGCAGGGTGGCCCGCAGCCCGCGCGAGAAGCTGACGACGTCCATCCCGACCTCGCGCTGGCTGATCGTGCTCTTCTTGTCCTTGTGGAGGTACTCGATCGGGTCCTCGATCGTGATGATGTTTTCCTTGCGGTGGATGTTGATGAAGTCGATCATCGAGGCCAGGGTCGTCGACTTGCCGCTTCCGGTCGTCCCGGTGACGAGGACCAGGCCCCGCTGGTAGAGACAGATTTTTTCCAGGACGGACGGCAGGAGGAGCTCCTGGATGCCTTTGATCTCGAGCGGGATGATCCGCAGCGAGATGGCCAGCGACCCGCGTTGGAAGTAGATGTTGCCGCGGAAACGGCCGAACCCGGGCAGGCTGTAGGCGAGGTCGATGTCCATCTCGGTCTGGAGCCGGGCCTTCTGGTAGTCGGTCATCATCTGGCCGGCCAGTTCCTGTGTGTCTTCGGGCGTGAAGCGGGGGAAGGTCGTCAGGGGGATAAGGGTGCCGTGGACGCGGATCATCGGGTAGTTGCCGGCCTTGCAGTGGAGGTCGGAGGCGTCGCGCTCGATGGCGATTTTTAAAAACTGATCGATTTCCATGGGTCGGCTCCTTTCCCGGGCGCCGTCCTCAGGCGACGAAGGTCAGCCAGCCGTGGCGGTCGGGCGTCCGGCCGTTGACGACATCGAAGAAGTCCCCCTGGACCATCTTGGCGACCGGACCCCGAACCCCCGACCCGATCGTGATCTTGTCGATGGAGCGGATGGGCGTGATCTCGGCGGCGGAACCGGTGAAGAAGACCTCGTCGGCGATGTAGAGCATCTCGCGCGGGATCGTGTCCTGGACGACCGGGACGCCCCGTTCGCGGAGCAGGGTCATGACCGAGTCCCGGGTGATCCCGGGAAGGACCGAGGACGACAGGGGCGGCGTGTAGGCCGTGCCGTCCAGGACGAGGAAGAGGTTTTCGCCGCTGCCCTCGCTGATGTGGCCGCGGACGTTCAGGGCGATGCCTTCCGCGTATCCGTCGAGGAGGGCTTCCATCTTGATGAGCTGGGAGTTCATGTAGTTGGCGCCGGCTTTGGCCAGGGCCGGGAACGTGTTGGGGGCCATCCGCTGCCAGGTCGATATCTTGACGTCGATGCCCTTCTCGAGGGCCTCCTCGCCCAAGTACTTGCCCCATTCCCAAACCAGGATCGCGCAGTCGACCGGGTTGGGCGAGGGGTCGACGCCGAGCGTCCCGTAGCCCCGATAGACCAGGGGGCGGACATAGCAGGAGCGGAAGCCGTTGGCCCGGACGGTGTCGATGACGGCTCGGTTGAACTCGTCCGGCGTGTACGGGATCGTCATTCTGTAGATCTTGCAGGAGTTGAACAGCCGCCGCGTGTGCGCGTCGAGGCGGAAGAGGGCCGGCCCGCGCGGCGTTTCATAGGCCCGCAGGCCCTCGAAGATGGAGGTGCCGTAGTGGACGACATGGGAGGCGATCGGGATGTTGGCGTCCTTCCAGGGGACGAGCCGGCCGTTCATCCAGACCTTGGCTTCGGGATTAAATGGGCTCATGGCGAACTCCGATCATGGCTCATGTTAACCAATTCCCCGGCTCGAAGTCAAACCACGGCTCGGCCGGCCGGCGGCCGGCCTAGATCGTTTCGCCGCAGTGCGGGCATTGCCGGGACTTCTGGGGCAGCGGCCGACGGCAGTTCCAGCACAGGATCGTGCCCGGCCGCTCCCGGGCCCGGATCCGGGACAGGATGTCGTCGATCTCCGAGCCGGCCGTCGCCTTGCCTTTAAGAGCGGTCAAGGCCTTGATGATGTCGGAGGCCCGGGGGTAGCGGTCCTCGATCTTGGAGGACAGGCAGCGCATGATGATCTCGTCGATCTCCCTGGGGACCCGGGTGTTCTTGATGCGCGGGGGGGTAATCTTCCCTTCCTGGGCCTTCTCCAGAATCTTGAACGGGTCGGGGTCAAAGATGGGGGGCCGGCCGGTGATCATCTCGTAGAAGATGCAGCCGAGCGAATAGATGTCCGAGGCGTAGGTCGCCTTGCCCAGGAACTGTTCGGGCGCCATGTAGGGGGGCGAGCCGATCCGGGTCGAGGCGTAAGGGATGTTCTGGAGCCAGGCCGACGTCCCGAAATCGGTGATTTTGGCCGTGCCCTCCTCGGAGACGATGATATTCGAGGGCCTGAGGTCGCGGTGGATGATCTTGTTCTTGTGGGCGTGATCGATCCCGTAGCTGATCTGTTTGATGTAATCAATGGTGGTCTCGGCGTCGAGGATCTTTTCCTTCTCGAGTATCTTTTCCAGGGTCGGCCCTTTGACGTACTCCATGACCATGAAGAAGATCTTATTCTCCTTCTCGGCCGCCAGCATCCGGACGATGTTGGGATGGTTGAGGGCGGCCTGGAGGCGGGGCTCCTTGAGGAGCTTGAAGAGCTCGGACGACTGCTTGTGGGGGACCTTGATGGCGACCTTGATGTCCAGCCAGGTGTCGCGGGCGAGGAAGACCGACCCGAATCCGCCGCTGCCCAGGGACCGGATGATCTCGTATTTGCCGACTTTCTGTCCTTGAAGAAACATGTCAGGAGTTCCAGAGCTGGTCGATCAGGGTCAGGGCCGACAGGGCGGCCGTCTCGGCCCGAAGGACGCCCGCGCCCAAGCTGGCGGCCCGGAACCCTTGACCGGCGAAGGACGCCTCCTCGGCCGGGCTCCAGCCGCCTTCGGGTCCGACCGCGACGAGGACCGCGTCCGGAGTTCGCCCCTGAGGCGGCGCAAGAAGAAAGGCCTTCAGGGGCGGTCCGCCCTTCTCGGTCAGGACAAAACGGCCGTCCGGCGGCTCCGACCGGCCGGCCAGCCCGCCGACCATGACCGGCCGTCCGATCGCGGGAACGGCCGCGCGCCGGCTTTGCTTGGCGGCTTCTCTGGCGATTCGCGCCCAGCGGGCCGCCTTGCGCTCCCAGCCGTCGTCGGAACGGACGACGGAGCGTTCGGCGGCCAACGGCACGATCTCGACGGCGCCCAGCTCAACCGCTTTCTGGACGACAAAATCCATCGCCTTGTTCTTGAGCAGAGCCTGGCCGAGCGCGACCCGGACCCGTGGACCGTCCGGGGCGGCGTGCTTTTCGATCAGGGTCAGCCGCGTCCGGTCTCTTGCGACGGCTTCAATCCGGCCCCGATAGCGGGCGCCGTCCTCGTCGAACAGGCGGACTTCGTCACCGGGACGGACGCGCAGGACGAGCGCGAGATGGCGGTTCTCGGGGCCGGTGATATCGACCGAGTCTCCGGCGATGGCCTTTTTAGGGATGAAGAAATGATCGGACGTCAAGGCTGCGATCTTTCTCTCAATGGAAGGCGTTCCGGGCTTTCTGGGCGGGTCCCGTCTCGAGGCCGTCCAGCGTCTCGCCTCGCGTTTCAGCCAGCTGGCGAAGCAGCGCCTTCTGCTCCTTGGTCAGGCGGTCGGGGACGCGGACGTCGACCTTGACGAACAGGTCGCCCTTGCGTCGGCCGTCCAGGTCTCGAAGCCCCTTGCCCTTGAGCCGGATGACTTCGCCCGGCTGCGTCCCGGCCGGGATTTTGAGGATCTCGTTGCCCTCGAGGGTCGGGATCTCGACTTCGATCCCCAGGGCGGCCTGGCTGAAGGCGATCTCGATCCGGCAGGTCAGGTTCTGTTCGGTCCGCTCGAAGAACGGGTGGGTGCGAACCCGGGTGATGACATAGAGGTCGCCCTGAAGGTCCTCCCGATCTCCGGCCTCCCCTTCTCCCTGGAGGCGAAGCCGCGTCCCGTCGTCGACCCCGGCCGGGATCCGGATCGTCAGCGTCCTTTTCTGGCGCTGCGTCCCGGTTCCGCGGCAGTCCGGGCACGGGGAGGCGATGACTTCGCCCCGGCCGGCGCAGCGCGGACATGTCCGGGAGAGGACGAAGAAGCCCTGCTGGCTGCGGACCTGGCCCCGGCCCTGGCACTGCGGGCAGCGCGACGGCCGGGTTCCGGGCGCCGCTTTGCCGCCTCTGCAGGCAGGGCAGATCTCGGCGCGCGCCACCTGGATCTGCTTCTCCGTTCCGTGCGCGACTTCCTCGAGGCTCAGCGCGATTTCAACCGCCAAGTCCCGGCCCCGCTGGGCGGCCGGCCGCCGGCGGCCCGCGCCCCCGCCGAAGAGATCGCCGAAGCTGAAACCGAAGAAGTTGCCCAGGATATCCTCGAAGTCGCTGAAGATCGTGGAATCGAAGCCCGGGAAACCGCCGGCGTCGGCCCCGCGCAAGCCCTCGGCGCCGAACCGGTCGTATAAGGAGCGCTTGTCCGGGTCGGCCAGGACGCTGTAGGCCTGGGCGGCGTCCTTGAAGCGCTCCTCGGCGGCCTTGTCTCCCGGGTTTCGATCCGGATGATAGCGGAGCGCGGCCTGACGGTAGGCTTTCTTGATCTCGTCCGGCGAGGCGTCGCGGGCGACGCCCAGGATCATATAGTAATCCTTTTTTTCCATCGCTGTTCTATTCGGCCTTCGGAGTCTTGTGCTGCTCGATGATGGATTGGAGCTCGGACCGGGTCAGGCCCGAAGAGGGACGGACTTCGACCCGGTGCTCGCTGCCCGAGACTTTGTCGCGGGCGTGGACGCGGACCAGTCCGTCGGCGTCGATCTCGAAGGTGACGTCGATCTGGGGCACGCCGGCCGGCGCGGGCTCGATCCCCATCAGGTAGAAGATGGCCAAGGGCCTGTTCTCGTGGGCCTCCTTGCTTTCGCCCTGGAGGACGTGGATCCGGACTTGGCGCTGGTTGTGCTCGACGGTCGTGAACGATTTGCTGACCTTGGTCGGGATCGTCGTGTTCCTCTCGATGATCGTCTCGAAGGTGTCGTTCTCGGTCTCGATCCCGAGCGAAAAGGCCGTGACGTCGAGGAGGAGGACAAGGTCGTCGATCGTCCCGCCCAGGATCCCCGACTGAATGGCCGCGCCCATGGCCACGATCTCGTCGGCGTTGACGTTGTCGATCGGCGGCTTGCCGAAGAACCCGGCGATCGTCGTCTTGATGAGCGGCATCCGGGTCTGGCCGCCGACCAGGATGATGTCGTCGATCTTGTTCCGAAGGATCCGGGCGTCGTCGAGCGCGCCTTCGATGCAAGGCAGCGTCTTCCGGACCAGGTCCTCGGTCAGCTCTTCGAGCTTGGAGCGGCTCAAGATCTTCTTGATGTGGAGGGAGCTGGCCTTGGCCGAACAGATGAAGGGCAGGTTGATCTCGCTCTCGAGGGTGAAGGACAGCTCGCGCTTGGCCCGCTCGGCGGCCTCCTTGATCCGCTGCAGGGCGAGTTTGTCCTGGGTTAGGTCGATCCGCTCCTCCTTCCAGAACTCTTCGACCAGCCATTCGACGATCCGGTTGTCGAAATCCTCCCCGCCCAGGAAGGAATCGCCGTTGGTCGACAGGACCTGGAACACCCCGTCCTGGATCTCGAGCAGCGTGAAGTCGAAGGTCCCGCCCCCCATGTCGAAGACCGCGACCGTGGCGTTCTTCTTGGTGTCCAGACCGTAGGCTAGGCTGGCGGCGGTCGGCTCGTTGATGACACGGAGGACCTCTAGGCCGGCGATATGGGCGGCGTCCTTGGTCGCCTGGCGCTGGAGGTCGTTGAAGTGAGCCGGGACGGTGACGACCGCCTCCGTGATCGGCTCCCCAAAATGCTGCTCGGCGCACTGGCGGAGATAGCGAAGGATGATCCCCGAGATCTCCTGGGGGGTGATGACCTTGTCGTCGATCCGGACTTGGATGTCGCCGTTGGACGCCGCGACCATCTCGAACCCGACTCTCTTGCGGGCCGCGACGATCTCGGGGGAGTCGAACTTCCGTCCGATCAGACGCTTGACGGCGAAAACCGTGTGTTCCGGGTTGGTGATCGCCTGGCGCAGGGCGAGGTTTCCGACGAGGCGCTCCCCCGCCGTCGTGAAGCTGACGACCGAAGGCGTCGTCCGCGCCCCTTCGAGGTTGGAGATCACGAGCGGGCGCTGTCCTTCGAGATAGGCGACGCAGGAAAACGTCGTCCCCAGGTCGATGCCGATGATGTGGCCCATCGCCGTCACCCGTCCTTCTTGGGCACGTGGACTTTGACCAGCGCGGGCCGGAGGAGCCGGCCGTGGAGAAGATATCCCTTCTGCATTTCCTCGACGACGGTCGGCTCGACGACCCCCTCGGCCTCTTCGCTGGCGAAAGCCTGATGGAGCGTCGGGTCGAAGACGCGTCCGACGGCGTCGATCGGCGTGACCCCGAACTTGGCCAGGACATCCATGAGCTGCTTGAAGATAAGGTCGACGCCGTCCCGAAAGCTCGTCCCGTCCAGGTCGGCCGGCCCGCTTAGGGCCCGGCCGAAGCTGTCGGCGACGACCAGGATATCGCGCAGGACGGCGTTGAGAGCGAAGCTCTGAAACTCGGCTTTCTCCCGCTCGACCCGCTTACGGAGGTTGTCCATCTCGGCCAGCTTGCGGAGGTACTTGTCCTTGAGCTCGTCGTTCTCCTGTTTGAGGCGAAGAAAATCGTGCTCGAGGGCGGAGAAGGCTTTCTGGAGCTCATCGTATTCGTCGGAGGCGAGCGGCACGACTTCGATCTTGTCGCCGGCGGGCGC
>JAFGBC010000334.1 GCA_016933355.1 Candidatus Aminicenantota bacterium | reverse complement strand
TCCTCGCCGCGGCCCCGGTTGCGGAGCGCGATGTGGACGGCCAGCCGGGCCCCCCAGACGAAGACCAGGGCGCAGACGAGGGCCTCCCGCGCCGTCGTCCCCCGCCAGAAGAAGGACGTCAGGCCGGCGATCAGGATGAAGCCCGGCCCCCAGGCGATATCGACGATCGAGTTGTCCTTCTTGAGGAGGGCGAAGACGAAGAGGGCCGTCATATAGGCGAGGACGGCCAGGGCGGCAACGACGAGGTCCTGTCCCATGAATTCCCCCTTGGGGCGGCTATTCGTGCATCAGCGCGATGCCGACGACGCCGATCCCGTTGTGGGCCCCGACGACCGGCGAGACCTCCATGACGAAATCCGGCCCGGCGCCGACGATCGCGGTCATGTCCGCGGCGTAGCGGGCCGCCCGCTCCGGGTTGCGGGCGTGGACGATCGCATAGCCCCGGACCTTGCCGGTGTCCGCGAAGGCCCGGACGTGGCCCAGGATCTTCTTCAGGTTGGCGCGGCGGCTGAAGGACTTCCCTTCGATCGCCGCCTTGCCCTCCGCGTCGAGCGAGACGATCGGCTTGAGGTTGAGGAGCCCGGCGACCAGGCCCTTGAGCGGGCTGACCCTGCCGCCGCGAACCATATACTTGAGGGTCGCGATGTCGACGAAGAGCTTCGTCTTGGCGACCCAGCCCCGGGCATCTCGGACGATCTCGTCGTGGGGACGGCCGCTGCGGACGGCCTCAGCCACCCGCTTCAAGATGAGGCCCTCGGAGAGCGAGAGGTGACGCGAGTCGATGACGCTGATCTTGGCCCCGGGCAGGGCGTCGGCCGCCAGGCGGCAAAGGCCGGCCATGCCGCTCAGGCCGGACGAGATCGTCACGGCGATGATGGATTCGTAATGGCCGGCCAGGAAGGACATCAGGTTCCGGACGGCGGCCGGCGACGGCTGCGCGCTCTGCGGATGGTGGCGGGACGTCTGGAGGAGCTCGTAGAACTGGTCCGGGGCGATCGTGACCTTGTCCAGGAAGAGGCTGTCGCCGAAGCTGAGATGGTAGGGCACGACGTGGATCTGGTGCTCGTCGAGGAAGGCCGCCGGCAGGTCGCAGGCGGAATCGGTGACGAGGGCGATTTTCGCCTTGGGCGCGTGGGCCGCCTCGTACTGGCGGACCATGTCGTCCGCCTTGATCTCGGCGATCGTGCCGAAGTCCTTGAGGCGGAAGAAAAGCTCGGCCGGCGCGTCGGTGTGAACGTGGATGCGGACCTTGGCCGCCGAGCCGGCTACGATCGCGGACTCGCCGCCGGCGTCGACGGTCCGGCGGATGGCGTCGACGTCGAGGCCGCTCCCGACGATCAGGGCCTCGGCGCAGTACCGCCGAAGGACCTCGCCGCGGTGAGCCTGGACGATGGGCGGCGCCTCGGCGGCGTCCGCCCGCTCCATCCTCAAACTCTTGATGTCGCCCCGCCGGATGAAGTGGACGACCCCCTCCAGAAAATCGACGAAGCCTTTGGCGCCCGCGTCCACGACGCCCGCCTTGCGGAGGACGGCCAGCTTGTGGGTCGTCTCCTTGAGCGAGGCCCGGGCGGTCTCGAGGGAATGGGCCAGGAGCTCGGCGAAGTCGCTCCGGAGGTGGCGGTCGCGGTAGACGGCTTCGGCCCAATCGTGGATAAGCGTGATCATCGTCCCTTCGACGGGGTGGGCGATGGCCGACCGCGCGTAGCCGACGGCCCGCCGCACCGACTCGCCGAAGGCCCGGGTCGTGAGGTGGAGGTCGTTCCGGACCTCCTGGGCCAGGCCGTACAAGAACTGGGCGAAGATGATGCCGGAGTTGCCGCGGGCGCCGGTGATGGCGGCGTCCGCGATCGAGTCCAGCGTCGTCTTGGGCGAGCGCGAGGCCCGGGCCCGCTCGGCGATGAAGCGCATCGTCGAGGCCAAGTTGGTGCCGGTATCGGCGTCGGGGACGGGGAAAACGTTGATCTTGTTCAGGTAGGCCTGGTCGCGGATGACGGCGTTGCCGCCCGCCAGGACGGCGTAGTACAGCCGGTTGCCGCTCAAGTATCGTATTTTCATGCCGCTCCGCAATCCTCTGAGGCGCTCTATTCTACCATATCCTGAATTCCGGGGACACAACACTAAGGAGACAGGTGGTCGGCGAGGATCTTGACCCCGATCAGGACGAGGACGATGCCGCCCAGGATCTCGGCCCGCCGCCCGACGGCCTTGCCCAGGACCGGACCGAGCCGCGCCCCGACGATCGTCATGAGGAAGGCGACCGCGCCGATGACGGCCGCCGGATAGAGGATGTCCGTCTCGAGGACGCCGAGGCTCAGCCCCACGGCCAGGGCGTCGATGCTCGTCGCGACCGCGAGGACGAGGAGGCGCGACGCCCGCGTCGGATCGCCCGCCTCGGCGCGGGCGCTCCCCGCCGCCCGGAAGGATTCCACGATCATCTTGCCGCCGACTAAGACGAGGAGGCCGAAGGCGACCCAGTGGTCGAAGGACCGGATGCGGGATTCGAGGCGCGTCCCGGCCAGCCAGCCGAGAAGAGGCATCAGGAACTGGAACGACCCGAACGCGAGCGCGAGCCGCAAGCGCTGGCTGCGCGACAGGCCGAGCGGCGACAGGCTTAGCCCGAGCGCGACCGCGAAGGCGTCCATGGCCAGCCCGAGGGCGATGCCGAGGACGACCGGAAGGCCCACGCCGATCAGACCTTCCCGCCGCGCTCGAGAAAATCGAGGACGAGCGAGGCCATATGGAAGGCCGCGGGCGCCAGCGCCCGCTCGTCGATGTCGAAGGCCGGGTGATGATGCGGGTGCGGCCGGCCGTCGCCCGCCCCGAAAAACCAGAAGGCGCCCGGAACCTTCTGGAGATAGTAGGCGAAATCCTCGCCGCCCATGACCGGATCGATGATCGTCGCCTTGTCGGCGCCGAGGACGTCCCGGGCGGTTTTCAATACGAACTCGGCCATGCGCACATCGTTGACGAGGGCCGGATAACCCTTCTGGTAGCGGATCTCGGCCGTCGCGCCGAAGGCCCGGCAGGTGTCTTCGATGATCGCCCTCATCCGGCCCTCGATCAACGCTTGGAGCGCCGGGTCGAAGGTCCGCACCGTCCCGGTCAAGGACACTTCGCCGGGGATGACGTTGTAGATCGTCCCGCCGCTCACCGAGCCGAAGGAAAGGACGGCCGGCTTGAGCGGGTCCACGTTCCGGCTGACGATGCTCTGGAGGCTCACGACGAGCTGGGCGGCGGCCAGGATGGGGTCGACCGCCTGATGCGGCATGGAGCCGTGCCCGCCCTTGCCCCTGACGACGATCGTGAAGTCGTCGGGCTGGGCCATCATCGGGCCCTTGACGATGCCCAGCGTCCCGGTCGGGAGCGGCTGCCAGAGGTGGAGACCGAAGACGGCGTCGACGCCGTCGAGCGCGCCCTCCTCGATCATCGGCTTGGCGCCTCCCGGGTTCCGCTCCTCGGACGGCTGGAAGAGGAAGACGACCCGGCCCTTGATCCCGTCCTCGCGCGCGGCGAGGACCTTGGCGACGGCGAGCAGGATGGCCATGTGGCCGTCGTGGGCGCAGGCGTGGGTCGCGCCCGGGTTGAGCGAACGGTAGGGCGCGTCGCCCTCCTCCTCGATCGGCAGCGCGTCCATGTCGGCCCGGAGGGCGACCGTCGGCCCCCCGCCGCCCGCCCCCGCCAGGACCGCCCGCAGCCCGGTTTTCGCGCAGGCCTCGACCGGCAGCCCCCAGCCTTCGAGAAGGCTCCGCAGCTTAGCCGACGTCCAAACCTCTCGATAGGCGACCTCGGGGTGGCGGTGGAACTCACGCCGCCAGCCGGTCAACTCGTCGGTCAGGCCGTAGACGGCCGCTTTCAAATCGTCTCTCATGTCCATTCTCCCGATGAAGCTGCGGACTTGGCCGCCAGGCTGAGACCGACGGTCACGAGGGCGTTGGCCAGAAGCCCGACGAATCCGGCGTTGACGCCCAGGAACGGGTCACGGCCCGATACGATCAGGGCGACGACGACCCCGACGCCGACCAGGATCCCGGCCGCGACCGCCTGCTTCGTCGCCCGCTTCCAAAAGAGCCCCAGGACGACGCCGGGGAAGAACTGGCTGACCCCGTCGTAGCCGAAGATGAGGAGGTAGACGAGCTCCCGACGCAGGAAGAAGGTCGAGACCAGGGCAAGGACCATGATCACGAAGACCATGATCCGCGACAGCCGAATAACGCGATCCTCGCCCGCCGACGGCGCGAAGGCGGTCCGGTAGATGTTCTTGGCGATCAGGGTCGAGGCGAACAGGACCAGGACCGAGGCCGGCACCATGGCCGTCAACGCCCCGGCCGCGCCCACGAAGCCCAGGAACCAGGGCGGGTACTGTTTCTGGACGAGGGCCAGGAAAGCCGTGTCGCCGTTGGCCAGGCCGGGCAGGACGAGCAGGGCCGCGAACCCGACGAAGAAGACGAGCAGGATCGGGATCTGGTAGAAGGGCATGATGATCGCGTTTCGCTTGATCGTCTCGGCGCTCTTGGCCGAGAAGGCCGACCCGAAGACGTGGGGCCACATGTAGAAACCGGCCCCGGTCAGGAGGCAGGTCGACATGACCCAGCCCACGCCCAGCTCCGCCGTCCCGCCCGGAAAGGCCAGGTAGCCGGGCATCCGCTCCATCAAGAGCTTGAACATGGTCCCGATGCTCCCGAAGCAGGCGATCGGGACGCCGATCCCGACCACGGCCACGGCCGCGATCATCAGGATGTCCTTGACGATGGACACCCAGGCGGCGCCGCGGATGCCGCTGGTGAAGACGAACAGGCAGGTCAGGACGAAGGCGACGACGATGGCCGCGGTCGAGCTCACCGCCCGGTCGCTGGCGACTTCGACGATGAAGCCCAGCCCGGTGAGCTGGAGCTGGAGGTAGGGCACGATCGAGACGACCCCGATCAGGGCGACGAGCACGCCGAGGGCCCGGCTCCCGTAGCGCTTGATGAAGAAGTCGGGCTGGGTGTGGAGTCCGTGGCGCTTGCCGGCCCGCCAGACGGCGGGCAGGATAAAGAACGACAGCGTGTAGGCGAGCGTCCCGTAGATGATGACGTAGAAGGACGGCGCCCCCTTGGAATAGGCCCAGCCGCTCGCGCCCAGGAAGGTGAAGGTCGTGTAGATCTCGCCCGCCATCAGAAGCCACATGAAGACGACGCCGAAGCGTCGGCCGCCCACCGTCCAGTTCTCGAGGTTCATCGGGACGCGGCGGCCGGCCAGGACGCCGAGCGCGGACGCGCCCACGACGACGACGGCGATGATGAGGAGGGCGGCGCTCACGATCCCTCTGATCCGTCGCCGCCTTCGCCGCCGTCCCCGCGGTCGGGCGGGTTGTGCTTCTTCTCGAGCCGGTAGGCGGCGTAGAGGACGGCGGGCGTCAGGGCGACCCAGGCCAGGATCCAGAACAGGAGGAAGGGAAGCCCGAGGACGACCGGATGTTCCCTGTTGGCGATAGGAAGGGCGAAGACAAGCATGACGAAGGGAACAGCGCCGAGAAGCAGGGCGGCACGCGTGCCTTTTTTCATGTTAATCCTATATAATAATGAACTCCGCCGCGAAGTAAAGATCATGACTTCCGAAACCGCCTCGCCCCAAACCATCAAGCTCCGCGGCGTCCGCGTCCACAACCTCAAGGCGATCGACCTCGACCTCCCGGTCAACGCCTTCATCGTCGTCAGCGGCGTCAGCGGTTCGGGCAAATCCTCGCTCGCCTTCGACACCCTCTACGCCGAAGGCCAGCGCCGCTACATCGAGTCCCTGTCCGCCTCCGCCCGCCAGTTCCTGGAGCGGATGGACAAGCCCGAGGCGGACCTGATCGAGGGCATTCCGCCCGCGATCGCCATCCAGCAGAAGGC
>JAFGBC010000333.1 GCA_016933355.1 Candidatus Aminicenantota bacterium | reverse complement strand
CGGGCTCCGGGCTGGCCGGGAACGAGCGACAGCGACGTCTCGAGCAGGGGAACCGCCCGTTCGGGCCGGCCCAGCTCGAGATGGCACTCGGCGGCCAGGTTCAAGACGCCGACCTCGGTCGCCCCTTCCAGGAGCCCTTCGAGAAGCTCGAGCGCTCCGCCCCAATCCTTGAGCCCGGCCAGGCCGAGGGCCATGACCTTGGCCGCCTCCCGGTCGCCGCTCGCTTCGAAGACGGGACGGGCCGTCGCCAGGGAGTCGGCGTATCTCGCCTGGGCGTAAAGCGTCTTGGCGAGGAGGAGCCGGGCCGCCGGATGGTCCTTCAGCGCGATCGCGCGCTCGAGCAGGGGCGCCGCCCGGTCGTAGCGGCCCGTCATGAAATACTGGGTGGCCACGACGGTCAAGCCCTCGGCGCTCGGGAACGCGTCGCGGACCCGGGCGAAGGTCCAGGGCGCGACGGGCACCTTTTGGGAGAGGAGGACGAAGGGCGCCTTGGCGCCGAGGACGGCCCGACCGCCGGCGTCTTCGACCGCGGCCCGGACTTCGTAGTAGCCCGGCTTGAGGCCGGCGAGGTCGAAGCGGGCCGTCTCCAGCGCGCCCTCGGGCCCGGCGGCTCCGGCGAGCGCCCGGCGGTCGGCCTCGGCCAGGAGCTGCCCGTCGAGCGAGAAGATGCCGAAGCTGAAGACCCCGCCGGTCAGGCCGTCCAGGCCGAAGCCCTGGAGGGCGCAGACCAGCGTCTCGCCCGGGATGAAGTCGTCCCGGGCGCTGACGTTGAACTGCCGTCCTTGAAAGGCGAAGGGCTTGAGCCGGCCGCGCTCGGCCTCGGCGACCGTCCCCTCGCCGTGGCTGAGAACGAGGTCGCTCAGCCGGGGACCGCCGCCGGCCGGGATCGAAACCCGCGCCTCGACCGAGCTGAAATCGCGGCCCGTCTTGTTCTTGAGGAGGAGGAGGATCTTGAATTCGCCCTCGACGACGGGGAAGACGTCCTGGAAGGCGAAGCGCCGACGCTCGTAGCGCCGATACTGCTCCTCGTTGAGACGGAGCGGGATCTCGTCCTGGGCCTGGTAGATGAGGCTGCCGGCCGGGTCCTCGAGCCGGAGAAGGAGCTCGAACTGGGCGACGTAAACGCCGCCCCTCAGCTCGAAGCTGATCCGCTCCGGCTCGAGCGTCCAGTGGAGAAAGGTCTGGCCGTTCGTCCGGAACAGCCGGGCCTTGAAGTCGCTGGCCAGGAATTGGTCGGTGTATTCGGTCTCGACATAATCCTTGAATCTCAGGAAGGACCGGGCGTAGCCGTCCGCGAACTTCTTCTGCTTGAGGTTCCGGACCGCCGCGATGACCGACTCCGAGGAGAGCGCCGTCATGCCGGAGTCCATCTCGCCCGGCACGTAGCTCAGCGCGGCCCGCGACAGCTCGCCCGAGACCTTCTTGAGAATTTCCACGGCTTTGGCCCGGGTCTGAGAGTCGGTGTAGAGCGAGGGGATACAGAGCTTTTCCGGACCCTCGATCCCCGGATAATAGAGGCGGTACTCCCCGAGGCCGTCGGGCTGGTAGAAGATGAGGTAGAAATAGGGCGGCAGGCCGTACTTCTCCTCGCCCTTGTAGAACCAGAGCTCCATCGGCCAGATCTCGCTCTGGGTGGCGAAGCGCTCCCGCTCAAGCGGGGGGCCGAGGATGAGATAAGCCTGGCCGCGCTCGGTCTGATGTCCCCTCTTATGGGAGCCGACGCCGAAGTATCTATCGGCGAAATCGACCCGGTCCTGAAACTCCTTGCGGAACTCGTTCTCGGGCGTGTCGGGAAAAGGGTCGCGCTGTTTCCAGAAGAAGAGGATGAACCGGTCGCGGTCCTTGTCCGTCTTGAGCGAGAGGAAGATCTCCCGCTCGGTCGCGGTCATGATCGGGTCGACCGTATCGAGCCAGGCCCGATGACCGGCGGATAAGGCGTCCTTGGCGGCGGCTGAGACCAGGCCGGCGGCGAGGACGAGGACGAAGACGATCGCGAGTTTCTTCACGGTAAACTCCTCTTTTTGAAATTACCACAAGCCCCGTTCCGTTTCAACGGCGCCGAGGGCCGGCCGCGGACCGAGGAATCGTAACCGACGGGAGAAACCCGGAAATTCATTTTTTTGAATCCCGCCTATCCGCTTTTTTGAATCCAAGTCAATTTAATTTACAGAAACATCACATATGAATAATATTTTCTGTAACTTATGAATTCATTCGGGCTGGTATAAAAATTGCTATAAGTAAGTATTAATAAGATGAAGCTTTTTCGGACCGGCAAGGAGGTGAGAATTCCAAGCAATCCAGACGTGCATCAAGGCGTTCGTGTGACAATCCAGTAAAACTCCAAGGAGGAAGATTTGAGAGCAAAGGCATTCATCGGGCTGCTGGCCCTGCTTGTCATTTTCGCTCCCGTCGCCTTCACCCAGTCCCGTGACACCGGCGCCATCACCGGCCGGGTGGCGGACGAGGAAGGCAACGGGCTCCCCGGCGTCAACCTGACGCTGACCAGCCCCAACTTGATGGGCGCGCGCGCCACGGTCTCGGACGCCGCGGGGGTATTCCGCTTCCCGGCCCTGCCCCCCGGCGACTTCGTCCTGAAGGCCGAGATCCAGGGCTTCTCCACGGTCGTCCGCGAGAATATCCGGGTCACGACGACGACGACCCTGACGATCGACATGGTCATGAGGCCCTCCGCCGTCAGCGAAGAGGTCACGGTCGTCGCCCAGTCGCCGACCGTCGACGTCAAGTCGACCGAGACGGCGTCCGTCACCCTCAGCAACGAAATCCTGAGGAACATCCCCTACAACCAGTTCACGGCCGACATCGTCAACCTCGCGCCCGGCGTCACCGACAACGTCGCCTACGGCGCGTCCCAGAACACGGGCATCGCCTATACGATGGACGGGGTCAACGTCGCCGACCCCGAAGCCGGCTCGGCCTGGGTCTTCTCCGACCACAACATCATCGAGGAAGCCAAGGTCATGGGCGTCGGCCTCCCGGCCGAATACGGCAACTTCACCGGCGTCATCTTCAACCTGGTGACGAAGTCGGGCGGCAACCAGTTTTCCGGCCACTTCGAGTTCAACTTCCAGGGTTACAAGAACGACTCCAAGTTCTGGCAGGCGACGAACAACGGCGCTTTCATCGACGACTTTCCCGCCCTGACCTCGCCCTCGTCCAAGCTGATGGACGTGAACGGCCACATGGGCGGCCCCATCATCCGGGATAAGCTCTGGTTCTACGTCGGCGGCCAATTCTACCGGACCCAGAACCGGCCGACCGGCTTCCCCGAGGACGTCGACTACAAACAGCCCCGCATCTTCACCAAGTTGACCTCTCAGCTCACGCCGACCCTGAATATGAGCCTGGCCTTCCAAGCCACCAAGTACCAGGGCGAGAACCGGGGCGCCGGCGCCACCGTCTCCAAGGAAGCCTGCGTCACCCAGGATTCGCCCGACTGGCTCCTGGGCTTCAACATGACCAAGATCCTCAGCCCCCAGACGTTCTTCGACGTCAAGAGCAACTACTTCGAAGGCCGCTACTACCTCGATCCCGAGGTCGGACTCGACCCGTACTCCCATATCGTCATCGACGACAATATGACCTATAACAGCGCCGGGTATTACTACTACGCCGACCGGTCGCGCTTCGGGACGAACGCCAGCTTGACGCATTACACCGAGAACTTCCTGGCCGGCTCTCATGAATTCAAGTTCGGGGTCGAGGTCGAGCGGTCCGGAGCCCGGAGCCAATACGGTTACACCGGCAAGGGAGGCGCGCTCGGGGACAACATCATTTACGTCGACTACTTCAGCTACGGCTATTCGGGACCCTACCTGGCCTACCAGTACGCCGGCTACGACACGAACACCCATTACACCCGGGTCGAAGGATTTGTCCAGGACACCTGGCAGGTCTCGAGCCGGCTGAACGTCAGCCTCGGTTTCCGCTACAGCAACAACTGGGGCGACGTCAAGGACGTCAGCGGCAGCGTCTACAAGTCGAACCGCCTGGCCCCCCGGCTGGGCTTCACCTTCGACATCCTGGGCGACAAGACGACCATCCTCAAGGCCCACTACGGCCACTTCACCGAGGCCATGCTGACGGCCTATCACGACAAGATGAACCCGGCGAGCAAATTCAAGGATAGAATCGGGTACTATTGGGATCTCGACGCGAACGATTGGGCCCTGTGGTACCAGACGCCCCGTCAACCCTACACGATGGACCCGGACATCAAGCACCCCTACATGGCCCAGTTCACGGTCAGCCTCGAGCGCGAGCTCTTCAGGGACACCTCCCTCAGCGTGACCTACATCGACCGGAAGTGGAACGAGATCATCGGCCACTACGACCGGAAGGGGGCCTACGACCAGGCGTCCTATTACTCTTCGGCTCTCGACAGGACGTTCACCGTCTACGAGCGGACCGAGGACACCCTGGAGATCGCCGACTACCTTATCACCAACATCAAGAAGAGCTCGGAATTTCCGTACATCCTCCTGGAGCCCTACCGGAAGTACCAGGGCATCGAGGTCCTGTTCAACAAGCGGTTCTCCAACAAGTGGCAGCTGCTGGCTTCCTACGTCTACGGCAAGGCGACAGGCACGATCGACAACGGGTTCGCCGACGACATCGGCTACGGCGGAGCCATTTCCGACCCCAACTTCTACATCAACGCCGAAGGAAACCTGACCTTCGACCCGACCCACATGCTCAAGATCCAGGGAACATACATCCTGCCCCTCGACATCGCCTTCAACGCCTACTACCGGTACATCACCGGCGACGCCTGGACGACCCGCGTCCGAACCTCCCGCTTCAACCAGGGCCGCATCACCTTCTTCGCCGAGGAGAGGGGCTCCAACCACTACGAGGCCGAATCCAACCTCGATGTCCGGCTCGAGAAGATCTTCACACTCGCCGACAAGTACAAGCTGGGTGTCATCGTCGACGTCTTCAACGTCTTCAACAACGACACCGTCACCTCCTGGGGCACGCGGATCGGATACGATTGGAACGAGGGCGAT
>JAFGBC010000332.1 GCA_016933355.1 Candidatus Aminicenantota bacterium | reverse complement strand
TTCCCGTACCAGGGGCCGCTCGCCAGCCGCTTGGCGAGGAGCCTCCGGTTGACGACGTCGCGCCGGGCCAAATCCTTGACCAGGAAATCCCGGACGTGCTGGGAGGGGTCGGCCAGGGACTCGATCAGGACCGCCTGGGTCCAGGAGCCGGAGAGGCGCGCCACGGCGCCGAGGATCTTCAGCCGCCGGTCCTTGTCCCCGGTCGCCGCCAGCTTCTTGAGGAAGGCGCGGGCCAGCGGCCCGCTGCGACGGTGCAGGGCTTCGACATGCTTGAGGGCTCCGACCGCCGCTTTGGCGACGGCCGGGTCGCGGTCGTTGAGGAAGCTTTTAAAGAGGTCGGGGTCCTCGGCGCAGCACGACTTGAGGATTCGCAGCGAGGCCGAGCGGACGAGGGGCGAGGCCCCGGCGTCCTGAAGGATTTCGAGAATCGCCCGCACGCGGTCGGCCGGAGCGAGGTCGGCGCTGAGGCCGGGAAGGGCCTTGGCCCGGGCGCGCCGGCCCAGGACCTGGAAACGCTCGCGGAATTCCTGAATCGTCATGGCGTTCCGGCCGGGCCGGCCCTCCTCCCTCAGACCATGTCCAGGATGTGCCCCATCTTCTCTTTCTTCGTCCTCAGGTAGCGGCGGTTGGCTTCGGTGGGCTCGATCTCGAGCGGGACGCGCTCGATGATCTCGAGGCCGTAGCCGGCCAGCCCGATGAACTTGCGCGGGTTGTTCGTGATCAACCGCAGCTTGCGGACGCCCAGGGCGACCAGGATCTGAGCGCCGATCCCGTAGTCCCTCTGGTCGGGCTTGAAACCGAGCCGGCAGTTGGCTTCGACGGTGTCGGCGCCCTCCTCGTCCTGGAGCGCGTAGGCCCGGATCTTGTTCATGATCCCGATCCCGCGGCCCTCGTGGTTGAGCAGGTAGAGGAGGACGCCCTGGCCCGCCTTCTCGATCATGGCCATCGAGGCGTGGAGCTGCTCTCCGCAGTCGCAGCGGGCCGAGCCCAGCGTGTCGCCGGTCAGACACTGGGAGTGGACTCGGACGAGCGTCGGCGCGTCGCCGCCGACGTCGCCCTTGATGAGCGCGACGTGGTGCTCCTTATGGATGGCGTCCTCGAAGACGGCGATCCGAAAATGGCCGTAGCGGGTCGGCAGGTCGGCGTCCTCGATCCGCTGGACGAGGGTCTCGGTCTTCATCCGATACTGGATGAGGTCGGCGACGGTCAGGACCGGGATGCCGTGCTCCAGGCTGAAGGCCTCGAGCTGGGGCATCCGGGCCATCGTCCCGTCCTCGTTCATGATCTCGCAGATGACGCCGGCCGGGACGAGCCCGGCCATCCGGGCCAGATCGACGGCGGCCTCGGTCTGGCCGGCGCGGGCCAGGACGCCGCCTTCGCGGGCTTGGAGCGGGAAGATGTGGCCGGGCCGGGCCAGGTCGCAGGGCCGGGTGGCCGGGTCGAGGGCGGACAGGACGGTCCGGGCCCGGTCATGAGCCGAGATGCCGGTCGAGATGCCCTGGACGGCGTCGATCGAGACGGTGAAGGCCGTCTCGAAGCGGGCCGTGTTCTGGGAGACCATGAGCGGGAGCTGGAGCTCCTCGAGGCGCCGGCGGGTCATCGGCATGCAGATCAGCCCGCGGGCGTGCTTGGTCATGAAGTTGACCGCCTCGGGCGTCACTTTCTCGGCCGCGATCATCAGGTCGCCCTCGTTCTCGCGGTCTTCGTCGTCGACGATGATGATCATCCGGCCGTCGCGGACGGCCTGGACGGCCTCCTCGATGGATGCGGTTCGGAACGTGTCGGACATGGGGCCTCTTGAACGCCGCCGGATCGCCTCGGGTCAGCGGGGTTTTCGCGAAAAATAATTATACACGTATTTGCCCAGGATGTCACATTCGAGGTTGACGGCGTCGCCGGGACGCAGCCGACCCAGCGCCGTCCGCTCCAGGGTCAGGGGGATGAGCTCGACCTCGAACGAGGCGAGCTTGAGCCCGGCCACGGTCAGGCTTGCGCCGTCGACCGCCACCGATCCTTTGGCCACGACGAACGGCCGGAGCGCGGCCGGGAGCGCGATCTCGAGCCGCCGCCCGGGCCGGCGCGCGACCGCCCTCAGGACACGGGCTGTTCCGTCGACGTGGCCGGTCACGATATGGCCGCCCAGGAAGCCTTCGGCCGTGACCGGGAGCTCGAGGTTGACCGCGTCGCCGGGGCGGAGCCCGCCCAGGGTCGTCTTGGCGAGCGTCTCCTGGGACACGTCGAAGGCGAGAACCGTCCCGTCCTTGGAAACGACCGTGAGGCACGCGCCGTGGACGGCGACGCTGTCGCCGGCGGCGACCCGCCCGGCCAGCTCGCCGGCGTCGACGGCCATCTCGCGGCGCCCCTGCCGGAATCCCTTGAAGACGCCCGTTCGGGCGATGATTCCCGTGAACATCAGAAGTATCCCTCCATGACGATATCCGGGCCGACCGGGAAAGAGCGCAGGCTCCGGAGCCGAAGCGCCGTTCTCACGGAATCGGCGCCGGCCCCGGCGTGCAAGGATATGGCTTCGGCGCCGCCGATGACCTTGGGGGCGAAGAAAAGGACGATCTTGTCGGCGAGCCGGGCGTCCAGAAACGCGCCGTGAACCCGGCCGCCGCCCTCGACGAGGCAATGCGAGACCTCGCGCCGTCCGAGGGCGGCTAACGCCCGGGGGAGGTCGACCCGGTCTCCGCGGCAGGGGAGAGGGACGATCTCCGCCCCGGCCAGCTCGAGCGCTTTTCTCTTGGCGGCCGGCGGATCGGGGGCGGTCAGGATCCAGACCGGGCCCCGGGCCGGCGTCCTCAACATCCTGGCGCCGGGCGGAAAGCGGAGCCGCGCATCGAGGACGACCCGGGCGACCGCTTTGGCCTTCCAGGCCGGGTGGCGGACCGTGAGCCGGGGGTCGTCGCGGAGGACGGTCCCGATCCCGACCAGCACGGCGTCGGCCTCGCCCCGCAGGAGGTGGGCGTAGGCGCGGGAGGCCGGGGACGAGATCCAGCGGCTGTCTCCGCCGCGGCAGGCGATCTTGCCGTCGAGACCGGCCGCGGCCTTGAGCGTCACGAAGGGGGTCTTGTCCGGAATGTACTTGATATACGCCTCGTTGAGGCGGCGGTTTCTCTCCTCGAGCAGGCCGACCGAAACCTCGATCCCGGCCCGGCGCAGGCGGCGAACGCCCCGGCCGTCGACGAGCGGATTGGGGTCGAGGGCGGAGACGACGACGCGGCGCAGCCCGGCCTGGAGAACGGTGTCGATGCAGGGCGGCGTCCGGCCCCAATGGACGCAGGGCTCGAGCGTCAGGTACAGGGTCGCGCCGCGGCTCCGGGCGCCGGCCCGAACCAGGGCGACGATCTCGGCGTGGGGCTTGCCGGGGCGCTCGTGGAATCCGGTGCCGACGACGCGGCCGTTGTTGACGACGACGGCCCCGACGCAGGGATTGGGGCTCGTCCAGCCCCGGGCCGTCTCGGCCAGCCCGTAGGCCATCTCGATGTAGGCGAGGTCGCCGGCGTCCATCATGAGAACAGCGACTCCGCGAACTGCTCCGGGCTGAACTCGAGCCAGTCCTGCTCGCTCTCGCCGACCCCGACCAGCTTGATCGGGAGGCCGAGCTCCTCGACGACGGCCAGGACGCTCCCGCCCTTGGCCGTCCCGTCGAGCTTGGTCAGGATGACGCCCGTCAGGCCGGCGACCTTCAGGAACTCCTTGGCCTGGAACAAGGCGTTCTGGCCGATCGTCGCGTCGAGGACGAGCAGGATCTCGTGCGGGGCGCCCGGAATCTCGCGGCCGACGACGCGTTTGATCTTCTCCAGCTCGGCCATCAGGTTGGCGTTGGTGTGGACGCGGCCGGCCGTGTCCACGATCAGGACGTCGAGGCCCTGGGCCTTGAACGACTGGAGGGCGTCGAAGACGACCGAGGACGGGTCGGCGCCGTAGCCGCCGCGGACGACCGGGCAGCGGAGCTTCTTGCCCCATAGGACGAGCTGCTCCTGGGCGGCGGCCCGGAAGGTGTCGGCGGCGACGAGCATGACGCCCTTCCCCTCGGCCTTGAAGCGGGCGGCGAGCTTGGCGGCCGAGGTCGTCTT
>JAFGBC010000111.1 GCA_016933355.1 Candidatus Aminicenantota bacterium | reverse complement strand
TCGGCCGGGATGACGCCCATGAGGATCCGGGCCAGGGTCGTCTTCCCCTCGCCGTTGAGGCCGAGCAGGCCGTAGACGCGCCCGGGCTCGACGGCGAACGTCACGTCCTCGAGGACGCGCTTGCGGCCGAAAGCCTTGGCCAGGCCGGAGACGGTCAGCAGCTCGCTCATGACGACCTCCATTTTCCGCGCTCTTCGGACGAGGCGCCGAGCCGGTCCTCGAAAATCCGCCGGATCTCCGCGTCGGCGGCGCCCATCCTGCGGGCGTCCTGGATCGCCGCCTCGAACAGACCGTCGAGGCGCTTGAGGATGTCCCTCCCGGGCAGGCGCCCGGACTCCTCCGACACGAAACAGCCCTTGCCCTTGCGGGTCGTGATCAGGCGCTCCCGCTCGAGGTCCGCGTAGGCGCGGGCCACCGTGTTGGGGTTAATGAGAAGGCGGGCGGCCAGGTCGCGGATGGAGGGCAGGGGCGCCCCGGGCTTCAGGGCGCCCAGGGCGATCTCGCGCCGGAGGCCGGATTTGACCTGCTCGTAGAGGGGGATGAAGCTCGTCGGGTCGATCTTGATCACCATCGGCCTCCGTATTACTGTATTAATAATCTAATACAGATGCCGCGGTTGTCAAGTCCTTTTTTTTTCATTCCTCGGGAACGGCCGTTCCATTCAAGAGCGAACGACGCCCCCCCCCGAAGCCCCCCGCCGCGGAAGGGGGCCCGCCCCGTTCAGAAGGCCTCGCTGGCGGTAATGTACATCCCCGAGGTGTTTTTGGCGAACCCGAAATCGAGACGGATGGAGGTCTTCTCCTTGGGGTCGAACATGAAGCGGAGACCGAACCCTCCCGCCGCCTTGAAATCCCCCAGCCGGAAGCGGCCCGGCGCCGGCGCGACGTCCCCGGCGCTCGCGAACCCGACCAGCCCGAACCGCCGCCAGACGGGCATCCGGTACTCGGCCTGCAGGACGGCCAGGTTCTTGTCCCGGTAGCGGCCGTAATAGTACCCGCGCATGATCGTGTCGCCCCCGATCATCCCCATGAACTGGAAGGGCGGCGTTCCCGACGTCAGCTTGACCATGGCCTGGAGGGCGAGGACGTGGCCCGAAACGACGGAGATGTAGCGGCGCCCGTCGAGCTTGAGCCGGAGAAAATCGTAGTCGCTGCCGAGGAGGCCGTGGTAGCCGGACAGCCAGGCTTGGTGATACGACCCCCGGCTCGGCGAGAAGACGTTGTCCCGGCTGTCCCAGGCCACGGCCAGTCCGATGCCCGAAACCGTGGTTGTCCCGCTCCCGGGAATCCGCCCGGCCTCGAGCGCGCCGCCCGCCTCCGGCTTGACGACCTTGCCGTACTCGAATTCGAAGTAGGGCCCGGCCGCAAGCCGGGACCGGATTCGGCGAAGCGCGGTCACCTCTAGATAGGCTCGCCGGTATGTGTAATCCTCCTCGGCCGCCGCCGGCGTGTCGTTCCCGATTCCGAAGAACTTCTGCGGATAGTTTTCCAGCTTGATGTTGGCGTTGATGCGGACGGCCTCGTCCTTAAGGTATAGGTCGGGGTTGAGGAAAAGCGAGTACTGCTTGTTCTGGGTGCCGAGCAGGGCGATCCAGACCTGGGAAGGACGGGCGTCGGACCGGCCGCCGGCCGGCCGGAAGTAATAAACGCCCCCGACGCCGGCGACGATCCGGGTCTCCGGCGTGTAGCCGAGGATGGGCAGCACCAGCCAGCGGCTGGACTTGGCCGGTGCCTTTTCCGCCTCGCCGCTCCCGCCTCCCGCCGGGACGCCGCCGCGGACGGCGCCGCAGAGGGCGCCGAAGACAACGAGGATCCAGGCCGCTTTCTTAACCATACATCCCCTCCGGACTCATCGGCTTTATATCACAGACACGGGCCGACGTTCAATCCGCGGCCGGTCTCGGCACCGGAACCGCGAGGCGCTCCGACGAACTAGCGCGGCTCATCTGTGTCCCCGATTCCAATGAAGAGCGATGGACGTTTCTTTTCATTTTTCGCAGCCCATAATCGCGTCATCAGGGACACAGATGAGCGGCCCCTGTTATACTCTGCCGGGCGGAGTATAATATATGTCCTGTTTCTTTATCGCCCGGCTAGTACCCGGAGAGCAGCCTGGCTTATGCAAGACAGCAACCGCTCCCCGTCGTAATAGCCGCCGAAGGAGTTCATGCCATGGCATCATACCGTCATCTTATCAAGGCCGCCACCGCGGCCTGTCTTTTCTTGTTCCTCTGCGCCGCGTCCGTTTCCCCCTGCACCCTGGCCGTCGTCGCCGGGAAGGCGACGCCGGACGGGCGCCCCCTCCTCTGGAAGAACAGGGACACGACCTCGTTCAGGAACAAGATGATCGCCTTCGCCGGAGAGCGCCTCAAGGGCGTCGCCCTCATCGACGCCGAGGACTCCGAGGGCAAGGAGATCTGGGCCGGGCTCAACGAGGCCGGGCTGGCCCTGATGAACTCCCAGGCCGACGACCTGGGCGGCCCGGGCAAGGACGGCGCCGACAACGGCCGGTTCATACGGATGGCGCTGGGCCGCTGCGCCACCGCCGCCGAGTTCGAGGCCCTCCTCAAGTCGACGGCCGGGACCTACGACCTGACCGCCAATTTCGGCGTCATCGACGCCGAGGGCGCCGCCTGCTTCTTCGAAACCGGGCCCGCCTCCTACCGCAAGTTCGACGCCCGCGACCCGGCCGTCGCGCCTTTCGGCTATATCGTCCGCACTAATTACGCCTTCACCTCGCCCGACCCCCTCCGGGGCGGCGGCTTCATCCGCTTCGAGCGCGCCTCCCATCTCTTCCAGGCCGCCCGCGGCGAGAACCGCCTGACCGTGCGCTTCATCCTCCAGGAAGCGGCCCGCGACCTCGTCCACGAGAAGCTTCATTCCTATCCGCTGGCCGCGGCCCTCCCCGCCGACCCGGCCGCCCCCCTCTACATCCACACCAACGACACGATCAACCGCAACTCGTCGGTCGCCGTCGCCGTCTTCCAGGGCGCGCCCTCGAAGGACAAGGCCTACCTGGCCACGATGTGGGCCGCGCTCGGCCAGCCCGTGACGGCCGTCGCCACGCCGTTCTGGCCGGGCGCCGGGAGCGTACCGTCCGTCGCCGCCGGCCCGGACACGGCGCCCCTCAACGACTTCTCGCGAGCCCTGGTCGCCTTCCTCTATCCGGACGTTCGCGGACGCATGCCCCAGTACCTGAACCTAATCCGGCTGCGGACCTGCGGCGGCGAGGGCATCTTGCCCAAGCTCCTCCGGGTCGAGGACGCCGTCCTGGAGCGGACCGCGCGCAAGCTCCGCGAATGGGAGGCGCGCCGGCCGGACGCCCAGGCCGTCGCCGCGTTCCAGGAGGAGCAGGCCAAGGCCGCCTACGAATCGCTCCGCGCGGCTTTCCCGAACATCCTCGTCAAAGAATAGTCGGGACGGGCGTCGGGAGGACGGAGCCCGATCTCTGCGCCTTGGATCAGTGCGCCGGTCCGACTCCGGTCACTTTCCGCCCCGGCCGGACAGCTTGGCCGCCAGATAGCCGAGGGCGAAGCCGACGAGGAGGATTGTCGGCACGAGGATGAAGGTCGGGACGCGAATCGGCCAGAACAGGAGCTGGATGGTGACCGGACCGCTGTTCATCGCGATCAGGGCGGCGGCCAGAGCCACGATCACCAGAATCAGAATCGTCTTCGGTTTCATGAGCGCGCCTCCTCGCCCGGCGGGGGCTAGAGCCATTTCTTTTTCTTGAAAAAGACGAGCATGACCGCGGCGACGGCGAGCATGACGGCCCAGACGGCCGGATACCCCCAACGCCAGCCGAGCTCGGGCATGCGCTGGAAATTCATCCCGTAGATGCCGGCCAGGAAAGTCAGCGGGATGAAAATGGTGGCGATGATGGTCAGGACCTTCATGACCTCGTTCATCCGGTTCGAAACGCTCGACAGGTAGGTGTCGAACATGCCGCCCAGCATCTCGCGGTAGGTCTCGACGGTGTCGATGACCTGGATGACGTGGTCGTAGATGTCCCGGAAGAAGAGACGGGTTTCCTTCTTGACCAGCTCGGACTCGGTCCGCTCCATGGCGCTGATGAGCTCGCGCAGAGGCCAGACCGCCTTGCGCAGGAAGAGCATCTCGTTCTTGAGGGTGTGGATGCCGTGGAGCGTCTCGGGGCCGGGGTCGGCTACGAGCTCCCCTTCGAGCGTCTCGATCCGCTCTCCGACCCGCTCCAGGACCGAGAAATATTTGTCGACGATGGCATCGATCAAGCTGTAGACGAGATAATCGGGCCCCATCCGGCGGATGCGATTCCCGCCCCGGCGGATTCGGTCCCGGACCGCGCCGAACGCGTCCCCCTCCTTCTCCTGGAGGGATAGGACGAAATTGTTCCCAATGATGAAGCTGTTCTGCTCCATGTACTCGTTGCTCCGGTCCGGGCCGCCCTCGAGCGTCTTGAGGACGATGTAGATGTAGCTTCCCATGTCCTCCATTTTGGGACGCTGGTTCGTGTTGAGAATGTCCTCCAGGATCAAGGAATGGATTCCGTAGTGGGCGCCGAGCTTTTCGATGACGGACGTGTCATGGATGCCATCGACGTTGATCCAGGTTACGGTCGGCTTGTCCTTGAACGGGAAGCATTCTTCGACCGTGCGGGCCTCGCGTTCTTCGACGCCCGCTTCGTTGTAGTCAAGGACGGTGATCCGGACCCGCTCGGTCTTCCGCTCGCCGACGTGAACAAGAGATCCGGGCGGCAGTCCGGCCTTCTTCGACCGTTTCCTGACGGACGAGAGGCGCGTGCGCGACTCCTCCGGCTTCCTCATCATGAGGCTATTCTATCACGGCCCGGCCGAAGCGGTCCATCGCCGGGCGTAGGCGTCGGCGTCGAATTTGCGGCGGAGTCCGGCGGCGTTCATGGAGCGGACTTTGCCGAAGACGGGCCGGGACGGCCAGCCCCGGTCGTGCTTCCCGAAGCACCACGCGACGCCGGCGAACCCGTTGGGATCGCGGCCGTCCAGGCCGTAGCGGTTGTTGAGGCGGAGGGCGGTCGCGAAGGCTGCCGCCGGGTCTTCGGACCATTCCAGGATCTTCTTGCCCCAGTACATCCGCATATAGCCGTGGATCCCGCCCCGGCGCAGGAGCTGGGCCTGGGCGGCGTTCCAGTACGGGTCGTGGGTCCGCGCCCGTTCGAACGCGGCCGGACCGTACACGGCCTCCCGGCGGTCGCGCCGGTGCTCGAGCAGCGTCGCCCGGGCCCAGGCCGGCAGCCCTTCGAACCGGTCGTAGCGGTCGTTGTAGGTCACGAAGTTCATGCTCAGCTCGCGCCGGACGACGAGCTCCTCGACGAAGGCGATCCGGCCCGGGCTCGCCGTGGCCACGGCCTTAAGGGCGACCTCGAGCGGGGAGATCTGGC
Source organism: Candidatus Aminicenantota bacterium (assembly GCA_016933355.1). Lineage (GTDB taxonomy): Bacteria > Acidobacteriota > Aminicenantia > Aminicenantales > JAFGBC01 > JAFGBC01. The sequence continues at coordinate 5,004 of JAFGBC010000111.1, read as the reverse complement.
CGAAATGGAGGTAGGGGCTCAGGCCGGATGTCCCTTCGACCAGCGGATTGTTGCGATCTTCGGGATAGCGTCCGATTTTCTCGGCCAAGAAGCGGCGCAGACGCCGCTTGGCCTGGGACGGACCTCCGGCGACGCCCGGGACCGGCCCGACCGCCCGGTCGAGCCGGAGACCGGCCAGGACGCGCTCCGGCGCGCCGAGGTCGAGGGGCTTCAAGGCCGACGGCGCCTCGCCCCGGCGGAGCGGGGTCGCTTTGAGCGGGAGGAGAAACCGGTCCCAGACCCGCTTGATCTTGGGGCGAAGCGTCGCGGCCATGAATTCGTCCTTGACCGACGCCGCCGCGACCGGGACGACGACGTTGGTCTCGACCTGGATGAGCGGGCAGTCCAGTCCGGCCGCGGCGGCGCGGCGCCAGCCCCGCTCGACGCGCGTATAGCCGGAGTCGACAACAACGAGCGCGGCCGTCCGGGCCGCCGCGACGATGCCCCGGGCCGGGGCGACCCGCTCGACGATCAGGGGAATGCCGCGTTTCTCGAGCGCCGCCTGCGTCTCGCGCAGGCCCTCGAGCATGAACGCGTAATGGCGGAGGTTCGCCTGCGGATAACGGTCGGTCAGCCCGAACCAGGCGAAGAGGGGCTTTCCCGTTTCGTTCGCCCGGCGGACGGCGTATTCCAGGGCGTGGTTCCAGTCCGGCCGCTGGGCCGCCTGCATCCAGTAGACGACGCGGCCGCCGCGGCGCTCGGCCCGGTCGTTGAGCGACCGAACCCGCTCGGGCGGGATCACTTGCTCCGGGCTTCGACCGCGGTCCAGTCGACGGCCTTGAAGAAAGCCTCGATGTAATCTGCTCGTTTGAGGCCGTAATCGAGCATGAAGGCGTGCTCGAAAACGTCCATGATCAGGAGCGGACGGCAGCCGGCCGGGTGGGCGACGTCGTGCTCGTTGATCCAGAAGTTGATCAGGCGGCCGTTGACCGGGTCCTCGTAAAGGACGGCCCAGCCGATGCCCCGCATCGCGCCGGTCGCCCGGAAGTCCTTCTCCCAAGCCTCGACGCTGCCGAAGGAGGCCGCCATCGCCTTGGCCAACCTTCCGTTAGGGTCGAGTCCGGCCTTGCCGCCGAGGTTCTCGAAATAGAGCTCGTGGAGCCGCATTCCATTGAACTCCCAGCCCAGGCGGCGCTTGATCTCGGCGAACTCCGGAGTTGCCGCCTTCCCGTCCTTGGCCAGCTGGGCCATGATGTCGAGGACCTTGTTGGTGTTCGCGACGTAGCCTTGGTACAGGGTGAAGTGGTTCTTGAGCAGGGTTTCGCTGAACCCCGCCGTCCCGATAAGCCTGGAATAATCCTTCGCCGTGTAAGTCATGGTTCTCTCCTCCTCGCTGGGAATCCGGATCCGACCGCGCGCGGGCCGGGCGCCCACGGCCAGGACGGCCGCGCCGCCTGCGCCCGTCAGGACCAAGAATTCGCGACGCTTGAGCATTCCGGCCTCCCTTAGGCTTTAATATCTATCATTTATATGGATATTGTCAAGTCTCGTCGGCGGCCTTCGCTCGTCCCTGGACCCCTGCCGCCCGCCGAACCTTGGGGCGCTGTCCGCTCCCTTCCTCAGCCCGCGCCTCGGCCGCGACCCGCCTTGGGAGCGGGTTTATCGTCCGGCTTGGGCTCGGGCCTCGGCGCCGTCTTGTCGAGGGGCGCCTGGTCCTCGGGGGCGACTAGCCCGACTTTACGGCGCAGTTCCGCCTCGAGCTGGGCGGCCAGGTCCTTGTTCTCCTTGAGGAGCTTCTTGACGTTGTCCCGGCCCTGACCAAGCCGCTCGTCCCGGTAGGAATACCAGGTGCCGCTCCGCTCGACGAGACCCAGGTCCACGCCGCAGTCGACGAGGTCGCCCTCGCGCGAGATCCCCTCGCCGAAAATGATGTCGAACTGCGCTTCGCGGAAGGGCGGCGCCATCTTGTTCTTGACGATCTTGACTTTGACCCGGTTCCCGACCATCGCCTCGCCCTCCTTGAGGCTGGCGATGCGGCGGACGTCGATGCGGACCGAGGCGTAGAACTTGAGGGCGCGGCCGCCCGTCGTCGTTTCGGGGTTTCCGATGAAGATCCCGATCTTTTCGCGGAGCTGGTTGACGAAGATGAAGCAGGTCTTGGAGCGGGCGACGATGGCCGTCAGCTTGCGCAGGGCCTGGGACATCAGCCGGGCCTGGAGGCCCATGTGGGAGTCGCCCATCTCGCCCTCGAGCTCGGCCTTGGGGACGAGGGCGGCCACCGAGTCGACGACGATGACATCGACGGCGCCGCTCCGAACCAGGACCTCGGCGATCTCCAGCCCCTGCTCGCCGTAGTCGGGCTGGGAGATGAGAAGGTTGTCGACATCGACCCCGATCTTAGCGGCGTAGATCGGGTCGAGGGCGTGCTCGGCGTCGATGAAGGCGGCCTGGCCCCCCCGCCGCTGCGCCTCGGCGATGACGTGCAGGGCCAGCGTCGTCTTCCCGGTCGCTTCGGGACCGTAGATCTCGACGACGCGGCCGCGCGGGAAGCCGCCGATCCCCAGGGCCAGGTCGAAGGCGATCGACCCGGTCTGGATGGCGGCGACCTTGACGACGACGTCCTTCTGGCCGAGCTTCATGACCGCGCCCTTCCCGAACTGCTTCTCGATCTGGGAGACGGCGGCCTCGACGGCCTTCTGGCGCGAGAGGTCCTTGGGGTCTTTATCTTCGTCTTTCATCCTTCACCTCATTCGTTCGGGCGGCGCTCCCGGCCCTCGCGTTCGAAGCCGGGGCGCGGAAAGACCGGGGGATCATCCCTTTTTTATCACAACCGGCGCGGGCTGTAAACTCGGCCGGCCCGTCCGCGCCGCTCCCGGACCGGTCCGCGGTTCCACTCCCGGAAGCCCGCCTCGTACTCCTCGACCAGGCCCCTGTCGGCGAAGCTGAAGTAGGCGTTGTTGCCGATGATAATGTGGTCGAGGACCTTGATCTGCATGACCCCGGCGGCGAAGACGAGGTCGCGGGTGATCTCCCGGTCGCAGAGCGAGGGCTCGGGGTCGCCCGAGGGGTGGTTGTGGACGAAGATGAGGGCCGAGGCGTTCGTGCGCAGGGCGTCCTTGACGATCTCGCGGGGATAGACGGCGCTCCCGTCGACCGTCCCCTCGAACAGGGTCTTCTCCTCGAGGACCTGGTTTTTGACGTCCAGGAACAGGACCTTGAACTGCTCCTTCTTCTGGTCGCGCAGGGCGTGGTAGAGAAAGTCGAAGACCTCGCGCGAGGAGCGGCAGACGGGCTGGCTCATCATCCGGTCCTTGAGGAAGCGCCGCGAGACCTCGTGGATGAGCTTGATGCCCAGGACGTTGCGGGGGCCGATCCCCCGCACCCGGCGCAGGTCCTCGGCCGGCGACTCGAGGACGCCCCGGAGCGATCGGAATTCGCGGAGGGCGGCTTTCGCCGCCTCCTTACAGTCGCGACGCGGGGTGCCCAGCGTCAGAAGAAGCTCGATGACCTCGTAATCGAGGAAGCCGGCCAGCCCGTGCTTCAGGAATCGCTCCCTGAGCCGCAGCCGATGCCCGGCCTGGGCCACGACGGCGCCGCCGTTCTCCGGGATAGACGCCGGCTCCAAAGCGGTCGGGGCCGAGGACAAACAGGAATCGGACATGATCATTCTTATAGACGTCTCCGGCCGCGATTTTCTCGCAAGGAGCGGAGGGGGCTCGAGACTTGACACTAGCTGACAATTCGCATACTTCTTTGGGGGGGAGCTAATCCCTCTGTTGTGAAGGTTCTTGTCTTCGCGGATTCTAAGCCGACTGACTCTTTGTGAGCCCGACGCTCATTCAGCAAAAGGAGAATGCCAGATGAGGAACAGAACAGACTGCCGGTCCTGCCCCGCCAAGCATCGGAGGAGAGCGGCTGCGGTTTGGGCCCTCTGCGTCCCGCTGGCCCTAGCCTTTCTCGACGCCGCGCCGCGGGATTCGGCGTCCGTCGTAGACAGCCGGGCCTATGCCATCGCCGTGGACCGGTCGGGAAACGTCTTCGTGACCGGGTTTTCAAACGCGAAATGTACGACGATCAAGTATGACAGCAAGGGCAAACGGCGGTGGCTGGGCCAGCTTTCTGGAGAGCCGAACGCCATCGCCGCGGACGCCGACGGGAATGTCTATGTGACGGGATGCAACCACGACGGCGCCTCATCCTGGGATTTTTTCACGGTCAAATACGACAACGACGGAAAACAGCGCTGGCTGATAGCGTACAATGGCCCCGCCAATGACGGGGATAAAGCGGCCGCTATCGCCGTCGACGACTCGGGCAACGTCTACGTGACGGGATACAGCGAGGGCTCCAACGGGAAGAAGGATGTCTGCTCGATCAAGTACGATGCGGCGGGAAAGCAGAAATGGGTCAAGCGCTATAACGGGCCCGCCAACGGAGACGACGAGGCCCGGGCGATCGCCGTGGACGGATCCGGCAACGTCTATGTGACGGGGCGCAGCGAAAGGCCGAAGACGGGAAGGGATTTCGTGACGATCAAGTACAACGCCGCCGGCCTTCAGAAATGGGTGAAGCATTTCAGCGGGCCCGGCGACGACGACGATTCCGCCAATTCGCTCGCTCTGGATGCGTCGGGCGGCATCTATGTGACGGGAACGATCCGAACCCCGCTTATGGATGCGGATTGCGCCACCCTCAAATATAACGCCGCCGGCAAGCTGCAATGGCTGAGGCGCCACAATGGGCCCAGCAACCGTTCGGACCGCGGCATCGCCGTCGCCGTGGATACCGGGGGCCGCGTCTGCGTAGCCGCTACCAGTGCGGGGCTTGCGAATGATTTTGCGGTCCTTCAATACACAAGCGCGGGCGCCGAGCAATGGGCCAGCCGCTACAACGGGCCCAGCGGCGGCCAGGACGAGGTCGCGGCGATGGCCGTCGACGGCTCGGGCAACGTCTTCGTGACCGGATACAGCTGGTCCGCTACGGAGGCCGATTACGCGACGGTCAAATACGACGCCGCCGGTGTCG
>JAFGBC010000110.1 GCA_016933355.1 Candidatus Aminicenantota bacterium | reverse complement strand
GGTCGACGGCCAGACCCTGCGCCTCAAAAGGGGCGTCTTCTCGCCCTGGACCGGTCTCGTTTTCCGACCCGGACTGGGGATCAAGGTCCGGTCCATCGCGCGCTTCTTGGTCACGGGCATCACCCCTCATTTCGAGATGTACGTGACGCCCCTCAACATCGACCCCGAAAAGCCCGCCTTACCCATCTCCCATCCTTTCATCTATTCCGTCTACCTGGCCAAGCTCCTGGGCCGGTTCATCACGCTGGGCGAGGCCAACGACACCTGGGCCCTGAACGAGGGCGTCCTGAGCGAGGCGGCCTTCCTCGAACTGACCTATTCCAACCACTTGGAATGGGAAGCCATGCTCTTCAACGCCATCAAGAAGACCAAGCGCGGACTGGCGATGTGCGTCTTCGAGACGACCGACAGCATCCAGCATATGTTCTTTCGCTACCTGGACAAGGCCCATCCCGCCCTTAAGACGGGCCAGGCTAAAATGAGCGCGGCCGTCATCGAGGATCTCTACAAGCGCATGGACGACCTGGTCGCCCGCGTCGAAAAGACGCTCGGCCCCCGGGACGCCCTGATCATCATGTCCGACCACGGCTTCAAGTCGTTCCGGCGCGGCGTCAACGTCAACACATGGCTGGAGAAGAACGGCTACCTCCGTCTCAAAGAGGGGACGTGCGGAGACGGCGAATGGTTCAAGGACGTCGATTGGTCCCGGACGAAAGCTTACGGACTGGGCCTCGGCGGAATCTACCTCAATCTCAAGGGCCGCGAGGCCCAGGGCATCGTCGCGCCCGGCGCCGAAGCGGCCTCCCTCAAGGCCGAGCTCATGGCCAAGCTCGGCGGCCTCAAGGACGAGGCGGCCGGCCAGGTCGGGATCAACATCCTGTTCGACCGAGAGACCGTTTACCGCGGTCCCTACCGGGAGAACGCGCCCGACCTCATCGTCGGCTACGCCGAGGGCTACCGGGCGTCCTGGGATTCGGTCACGGGCAAGCTTTCGCCGGACGTCTTCGAAGACAACACCAAAGCTTGGAGCGGCGACCACTGCATCGACCCCCGCGTCGTACCCGGCGTTTTTTACATAAACCGGAAAACGGACGGCCGCCCGCCGTCGATTATGGACATCGCGCCGACCGTCCTGGACCTGTTCGGCTTGCCGGCGCCCGCCCATATGGATGGCAAGACGCTCCTGGCGCAAGTAGGAGAACCATCATGAAACGCATCAATGGGCATCCCCTGGATCGCAGGGAATTCCTGAAACTCGGGTTGGGGGCGGCGACGCTGCTCGCCGCCGGCGCCGGATCGCCCGGGATCGCCGCCCGGACGGCCGGTCGCTCGGCCGCCGGCCCAAAGGTCATCATCCTGGGGATGGATGGGCTGGATTTCGGCTTCATGCGGCGCTGGATGGACGAGGGCAAGCTCCCGACCTTCCGCAAGCTGGCCGAGGCCGGCGGGTTCGCGCCGCTCCGGACGAGCGACCCGCCCCAGAGTCCGGTCGCCTGGGCCAATTTCATCACGGGCACGAACCCGGGCGGGCACGGCATCTACGACTTCATCCACCGTGACCCGTCCCAGCAGACCGACCCCAACAATTTCGTCGTCTTTTCAGCCACGGCGACCGAAGCCGCCAAGCGCAACCTGAAGATCGGCAACTACGTCTTCCCGCTCTCCGGCGGCAAGGTCCGGAACCTCATCCAGGGCAAAGCCTTCTGGCAGCTGCTCGAGGACGGCGGCGTACCGTCCACGATCTTCAAGATCCCCGCGAATTATCCGCCCGTCGGCTCCAAGCAGCGGACGTTCGTCGGCATGGGGACGCCCGACCTGCTCGGCACCTACGGGCAGTTCAACTATTACACGACGGTTCCCTCCGAGATCGCCCCGGACGTCAGCGGCGGCTGGGTCCACCAGGTCTACGTCATCGGCAACCGGGTCGACACCAAGATCCCCGGCCCCGTCAACAGCTTCCGCAAGGATCAGCCCGACACCGCCGTCGACGTCCGCGTCGACATCGACCCCGTCCATCCCGTCGCCCGCATCTCGGTCCAGGGCCAGGAATTCCTGCTCCGCGAGAAGGAATGGAGCGATTGGAAGAAGATCCGTTTCGGGCTCATCCCGACCCAGAGCGTCGGCGGCATCGTCCTCTTCTACCTCAAGCAGGTCCACCCCGAGTTCAAGCTCTATGTGACGCCGATCAACGTCGACCCCTCGGACCCGGCCCTCCCCCTGTCCACGCCGGAGTCCTATTCCCGGGAGCTCGCGGCGAAGTTCGGCCCGTTCTTCACCAAGGGCCTGCCCGCCGACACCCACGCTCTCGATGCCGACGTCCTGGACGAGGACGAGTTCCTGGCCATGGACGACCGCATCCTGCGCGAGAGCCTCGAGATGTTCGACTACGAGCTGGCCCGCTTCAACGACGGCCTCCTCTTCTACTACATCTCGTCGACCGACCAGCGCCAGCACATGTTCTATCGCTTCCTCGACCCGCTCAGCCCGGTCTACGACCCCGGCCAGGCCGCCCGCTACGGGACGGTCGTCGAGTCCATCTACCGGGAGATGGACGTCCTGCTGGCCAAGGCGCTCGCCGCGGCCGACCGCGACACGGTCGTCATCACCATGTCCGACCACGGCTTTAGCCCGTTCCGGCGGACCTTCAACCTCAACACCTGGCTCAAGGCCAACGGCTATCACGCCCTGATCAATGAGAGGCGGATGACCGAGGACACCCTGTTCACGAACACCGACTGGTCCCGGACACGGGCCTACGGCGTGGGGTTGAACACGCTTTACATCAACGAACGCGGCCGCGAAAGCGAGGGGATCGTAGCGCCGGGAGCCGAGAAGGACGCCCTCGTCCGCGAGATTGCCCGCAAGCTCGAGGAGGCGGTCGACCCCAAGACCGGCGAACGTCCCATCCTTCACGCCCACGTCGGCCGGGACATCTACTCGGGCCAGTCCGTCGACCACTGCCCCGACATCGTCCTCGGCTTCAACCGCGGGTCGCGGATCTCGTGGAGTTCGCCGATGGGCACCTTCTCGAAGGACATCTTCGGGGACAACACGGAAAAATGGAGCGGCGACCATATGGGGGCGTCCGAGGTCGTGCCGGGCATCCTGTTCGCCAACCGTCCCATCCGCGCCGAACACCCGGCCCTCTACGATTTGACGGCCTCTTTGCTCGCGCTCTACGGCATCGATCAGCCGAAGGAGCTCGTCGGGAAACCCGTTTTTTAGGAGACGCCCATGGGTAAGGACAAGGTCAAGCTCGACAAGGACCTCCTCGACAAGGTCAAGAAATTCGCCGCCATCTCCGGCTACACCTCGGTCGAGGAGTTCATCAGCCACTGCCTCGAGAGGGAGATCGCCAAGCTCGAGGAGTCGGACTCCGAAGAAGAGGTCAAGAAGAAGCTCAAGGGGCTCGGTTACATCTCCTAAAGGCCGGACTCCATGAACATCGTCAACGCCGCGCTCTCGGGGTTCTTCGACCTCCTCCTCTCCCCTTTGCGGTCCGCCAACCCCTGGATCCCGATGGCCGTCATCTCGCTCCTGACCGGGTTTCTGATGCTCGGGATCTACCGCGCCGTTTCCGACCAGGACGGGATCCTCAAGGTCAAGAGCTGCATCAAAGCCCACCTGCTCGAGCTGCGGCTGTTCAAGAACGACCTCGGCGTCTCCCTCCGCGCCCAGGGCCGGATCCTGGTCGCCAACCTGAGGTACATCGGCTACGCGTTCAAGCCCCTCCTGGTCATGATCATCCCCGTCATGCTCATCCTGATCCAGCTCAACGACTGGTTCGGCAGCCGGCCCCTCGCGGTCGGCGAGAGCGCGCTGGTCAAGGCCGAGCTGGCCGAAGGCTTCAGCCCGCTTGAAACCGACTTCCGGCTCGAGGCGCCGGCCGGCCTCGTCCTCGAGACCGAGCCGCTGCGGGTCGAGGAGGACCGGGAGGTCAATTGGCGGATCCGCGCCGCGGCGCCCGGCGTCCACGAGCTCGTCCTGCGCTGGGGGGGCGCGAGCGCGGCCAAAAAGGTCGTCGTGGGCGACGGGCGGCTGGCCCGCGTCTCGACGGCCCGGGTCCGGACGAACGTCTGGCGCGAGATCTCGCACCCCGGAGAGCGCGCGCTTCCCGGCGACGGGCCGGTGACGACGCTCGAGGTCCGCTATCCCGAGCGCCGCCTCGACCTGTTCGGGATGGGCGTCCACTGGCTCGTCGCCTATTTCGTCCTGTCACTCGTCCTGGGCTTCGCCTTCAAGGGCTTGTTCAAGGTGACCATCTGAGCGCCGGAGGCGCGCCATGAAAATCGAAACCTTCGAGATGGAGCGAATGCAGTCGACCTGGGAGAACGTCGTCGACTTCAACCTGTCCGAAAGCGGCGTCCACCCCCTGTCGCTCGCGGAGTTCGTCGGCGGCGAGGACCTGGACCGGATCCTGAAGCTCGGGCTGGGCTACAGCCAGACGAACGGGACGCCCGCCCTGCGCGAAGCGATCGCCGCCCTCTACCCCGGCGCCTCGGTCGACCAGATCCTGTTCACGGCCGGGTCGTCCGAGTCGAACTTCCTGCTGATGTGGAGCCGGATCGAGCCGGGCGACGAAGTCCTGTTCATGGTCCCGAGCTACATGCAGATGTGGGGCCTGGCCCGCGCCTTCGGGGCCAAGGTCAAGCCTTTCCATCTCCGCGAGAGCTTGGGCTGGGCGCCCGACCTCGACGAGCTGCGCGGGCTCGTGACCGAGAGAACCAAGCTCATCATCGTCACCAACCCCAACAACCCGACCGGCGCCGTCCTCGACCGGACGGCCATGGCCGAAATCGTCAACCTGGCCGACCGGGCCGGAGCCTGGATCGTAGCCGACGAGGTCTACCAAGGCGCCGAGGTCGACGGGCCGCCGGCCGAGAGCTTCTGGGGCAAGTACGACAAGCTCTTCGTCGTCAACGGGCTGTCCAAGGCGTACGGCTTGCCCGGCCTGAGGGTGGGATGGATGGTCGGGCCGAAGGACGCCGTCGGCTCGACCTGGCCCTACCACGATTACACGACGATCTCGCCGACCATCCTGAGCGATTCGCTGGCCAGGATCGTGCTTCAGCCGGCCGTCCGGGCCAAGATCCTGGAGCGGACGCGGACCATCCTCCGGGCCAACCTTCCGGTCATCGGCGAGTGGCTGAGGTCCAGGCCGAGCCTGTTCTCGTTCCTGCCCCCGAGAGCGGGCGCCATCGTCTTCGCCCGCTATCATCTCAAGATCAACTCGACCGACCTCGTTCAGAAGCTCATCCGGGACAAGAGCGTCCTCGTCGTGCCGGGCGACCATTTTCTGATGGACGGCTATCTCCGCTTCGGCTACGGCGACCATCGCGAGTATCTCCTCAAAGGGCTGGCCCGGGTCGGAGAGGCGTTCGATGAGCTCGCGGGCCGATAGGAAGCCGACGGCAACGACGCCGCCGTTCGCATCGTTTTAAAGAAGATAGTAAAAGGATAGGGACTTACGGATCCAACGAACCCGATAGATTGCAGGAGGCGATCATGAACAAACGCACCGTCATTCCGGCGCTTGTCGTCCTGGCGGCCGCGGTCCTTTTTCCGGCCGCGTCCGCTCTGGCCCAAACGCCCAAGCTGGCCGTCATCAACTCCCAGCTGGCCTTCCAGAATTCCGCCGAAGGCAAGCGGGCCGCGACCCAGTTCCAGGCGCGCGAGGACAAGATCAAGAGCGATCTGGCCCGGCTCGACAACGAGATCCGCGGCCTGGAGTCCAGGCTCACCACCCAGCGCATGACCCTGAGCAACGAGGCCCTTCTCCAGCTCCAGGGCGACATCGAACGCAAGACGACCGATAGGAAACGGACCGAAGAAGACGCCGCCCGAGACATGCAGCAGCTCCAGATGAACCTCATCCAGAAGATCCGCAACGAGATGATCACGATCATCAACCAGCTGGCCGCCGAGCGCGGGTACGATATCGTCCTGGATGTGGCCGCCAGCGGCATCGTCTATCACAGCCAGCCGATCGACATCACCGACGAGATCGTCCGCCGCTACGACGCGAGCAAGGCGTCGGGCGCCCCGGCCAAGAAGTAACAGGTCCGGTCAGGGATCCCTTCCGACGCGGCGGGCCTCGCCCCGGCCGGAGTTCCCCTGTCGTCCCCGTCCGGGGACGAGTCTGTCTCCATGAGACGCCGGTCCGACCGCTTGCCACTCCCGGATAGTGGACAGCCGTCCT
>JAFGBC010000011.1 GCA_016933355.1 Candidatus Aminicenantota bacterium | reverse complement strand
GGTCTCCCGCTCGCGAGCTTCCGCCGTTATTACTGGCGGGTCGGCTGGGGCGACGCGCGGGGCCGCATCTCGCCCCTCTCGCGGACGGCCTCCTTCGGCACCGGCGCCCTATCCGCTCGGGACTGGACCGCCCGCTGGATCGAGCCGCGCTCGCTCCGCCTCTTCAAGACGAAAGGGACCACCCTCCTCGGCCGTGACCTGGGAGACGTCATCCAGGCCCGCGGCGTCTACCTGAGGAAGGAGTTCAGGGCGCCGCGCGACGCCGTCCGGGCCGCCGTTTTTATCTGCGGCTTGGGCCATTACGAGCTCCGCCTGAACGGGCGTAAGGTCGGGGACCACGTGCTCGACCCGGGATGGACCGACTACGCGAGGCGCGCCCTCTACGCCGCCTACGACGTGACCGGCCGCCTGGCCTCGCGCAACGCGTTCGGCGTCGTGCTCGGGAACGGCCGCCATATCCCCACCTACGGATACGGCGGACCGCGCCTCTTCCTGGAGCTCGTCATCGAGCGCCGCGACGGGTCCGAACTGAGAGTCGTCTCGGATGGAAGCTGGATGTCGGGTCGCGGCCCGATTCTCGAGAACGGCCTCTATGACGGCGAAGTTTGCGACGCCCGGCTCGAGGCGAGAGGCTGGGACAAGCCGGGCTTCGCGGCCCGGAGCTGGGCGCCGGTCAAGGAAACCGGCGGCCCCGCCCTCGTCGCCCAGACGATGCCGGCCGTCCGGGTCGTCCGGACGATCCGGCCTCGGCGGGCGCTGACGACGGCGCCGGGCGTCCGCATCTTTGATTTCGGGCAGAATCTGGCGGGCTGGGTTCGCATCGCCGTCCGCGGTCCGCGCGGAGCGGAGGTCCGGCTGCGCCACGCCGAGATCCTTCACGAGGACGGGTCTCTGAATACCTCGCCCAACCAGAACGCCGCGGCGACCGACGTCTACAGGCTCGAAGGGCGGGGAATTGAGACCTACGAACCCCGCTTCAGCTATCACGGCTTCCGCTACGCCGAAATCCGGACGGGGCCGTCAAGAGTCCGACTCCTTCGCGCCGAAGCCCGAGCGGTTCGGAGCGCCGTTGAAACAGCCGGACGCTTCCGCTCGTCGCACCCGCTGATCAACCGGGTCCAGGCCAACATCCTCCGCGGCCAGGCCTCCAACCTGATGAGCATCCCGACCGACTGCCCCCAGCGGGACGAGCGCCACGGCTGGCTGGGCGACGCCCATCTCGCCGCCGAGCAAGCCTGCTTCAACTTCGACCTGGCCGCTTTCTGGGCCAAGTTCGTCGAGGATATCCGGCTTTCCCAGCGCAAGGACGGAAGCCTTCCTGACGTCGTTCCGCCCTATTACAAACAGCTCTATCCGTCCGATCCCGCCTGGGGGACCGCCTACCCCCAGCTCGTCTGGCTGCTCTACTGGCGCTACGGCGACGACCGCGCCCTGGCCGCCCATTACGCCTCCGTCAAACGCTACGTCGATTTCCTGTGGTCGCGTTCCCGGGGCGGCCTGCTGAAAAACCTGGGAAAGTACGGCGACTGGTGTCCGCCCGGGAGCATCGGCCCGAAAAAGACGCCGCTGGCCCTGACATCGACCTTCTACCTCTATCACGATACCGGCCTTTTCGTCCGGATGGCCGAGACCCTGGGACAGACGAGCGTCGCCCGCCGCTATGCCGCCCGCCGCGAGACGATCGGGGCGGCATTCAACGGGGCCTTCCTGCGCGACGGCGAATACGCGGGCCGGCGCTTCGGGCCGGCCGACCGCGCGCCCTCGCAGACCTCGCAGATTCTTCCTCTGGCCCTCGGTCTCGTTCCCTCCCGCGCCCGTCGCTCCGTCATCGGGGCGCTGATGCGAAGCGTCGTCGACGACCGGGATTTCCATCTCGACACGGGGATCATCGGGACGCGCTACCTGCTCGAGGTTCTGACCGCGATCGGACGGGGCGACGCGGCCTTCCGGGTCGCAACCCAAACCAGCTACCCCGGCTGGGGCTACATGATTCGGGAGGGCGCGACCACGCTCTGGGAACGATGGGAGAAGATGACGGGCGGAGGGATGAACTCCCACAACCACATCATGCTCGGGAGCGTCGGGGCCTGGTTCTACGGGGCGCTGGCCGGGATTCGCTGCCTGGCGCCCGGCTGGGCGCGTATGGCCGTGCAGCCGCTCGTTCCCGCCGGCCTCCGCTCGGTCCGGGCCGCGCACAGGACCGTCCGGGGCGTCGTGAAGGCGGGATGGGCGCGGGACGACGGCCTCTTCCGGCTCAGCGTCGAAATCCCGGTCGGCGTCGCGGCGGACATCGTCCTGCCGATGGCCTCGCCCTCCGCAGAGGTCCGGGCCGACGACCGTTTGGTCTGGAAGCAAGGCCGGGCCGTGCCGCATCCGGACGTTGAGTTCGTGCGCGACCGACGGCGGGAAGGCGCCCTCGTCCTCCGCGTCGGAAGCGGACGCTACGACTTTGCCGTGTCCTGACGAGCCCTAGGCATACGTCTTGAACAGGCGGCCGACTTCGGCGCAGGCGTCGATCGTTCTTAGGACGGCCGCGTCGTCATGGGCGGTCGACACGGCCCCCCCGCCGTGCATGACGTGAACGCCCTCGTTGAGGAGCGCCAGCTTGAGAATGCGCTCCCGCAGGTCGGCGTCCGAAACGCGGGGGTCGTGAAGGTCGTCCACGGTCCGGAACGGCGCCCCGCTCCTCGGAAAATGGATGAAGAAGAGAGAGCTCCCGGGGACGACGTCATTGCCGCCGCCCGTGCAGCGGGCCTCGATCCCCGACGCGGCGAAGGCGGACGCGATGCCGCGGCGCAGGCGCTCTCCCAGCCGGGCCAGGCGCGGATAAACCTCGTCCGCATGCCGGATCAGGTGTTTGACCAAGGCCAGGCCCGCGGCCACATACTCGGCATGGGCGGAAAACGTCCCGCCTTCGAACACCACCCGCCGCCCCCTCGGAGCGCGCGCTTCGCAGCCGCCCATGATATCGGCCCGCCCCACGACGGCCGAGACGGCGTGGCCGCCGCCGATGAGCTTTCCGAGCGTCGACAGGTCGGGCCGGATGCCGTAAAGGGTCTGAAGGCCGGTCGGAGCGAACCGGAAGCCCGAGATGATCTCGTCGAAAATGAGGAGAACGCCGTAGCGCTCCGTCAGACGCCTCGCCTCCCTGAGGTAGTCCTTCGGAGCGGGCAGGAAGCCGCCCGCGCCCAGGAAGGGCTCGACGATGAAACAGGCGATCCGGTCGCCCTTGGCTTTCAGGACGGCTTTCAAGGAATCGAGGTCGCCGAAGCGGGTCACGAGCGTTTTCCGGCTCAAGGCGCTCGGGACGCCCGCCGAATCGGCATGGTCGAACCCCCGGACCGGGTCGAAGTGAACCCCCTTGAGGAGATAGGGCGACGCCCCGTGCCAGCCGCCGCCGACCTTGAGGACCAGCTCCCGGCCCGTGTAGGCCTCGGCGAGCATGACCGCGTACATCGTCGCCAGCGTTCCCGAGGTCGTGAAGCGGACCCGGTTCCCTTCCCAGCCCAGCTGCCGCTGGATGATCTCGGCCAGCTCGATCTGGACCGCCTCTTCGAACCCCGTCTGCAGGGCGCCCTCCTCGTGGATCCCCCGAAGGGCGCGGAGGACGACCGCGGGATTATGCCCCAAGATATTGGCGTAATGCCCCTGCCAATAATCCGTGTAAGCGTTCGCGTCCGCGTCCCAGATGAGGGCGCCCTTGGCCCGGCTCAGGCTGACCGGATAGGGAGACCAGAGGCGGAGCGTATGGCTCCCGCCCCGAACCATGACCTTGCGCGCCCGCTCGTGGATCCGGAAGCCCTTCGGGGTGCGCCGCCGATAGCGGTCTTCGAGCGCGGCGATAAGGCGGGCCCGGGCGTCGTCGTTCATGGAAGCGGACCAGTGCCCCCTCAGCCCTTCAAAATCGCGCCGGCCGCCTCGATCGCCCGCTCGACATCCGCGTCGTCGACGTCCTTGTGGGTTACGAAGCGGATACCGCCGAAGACGGCCAGCGCCAGCACGCCGCGCGCTTCGAGGGCGGCCAGGAACTGCGGGATGGTCAGCCGGGGATGCGCGAACCCGATCAGGATGATGTTCGTCTCGACCGAGGCCGGGTCGAGTTCGACGCCGGGCAGGCCGGCCAGGGCGGCGGCCAGCCGTTTGGCCCGCGCGTGGTCCTGCCCGAGACGCGCCGGCATCTCGCCCAGGGCGATCAGGCCGGGGGCGGCGATGACGCCGACCTGGCGCATCCCGCCGCCGAGCGCCTTGCGCAGCCGGCGGGCCAGGTCGATCGTCTTCGTATCCGCGGCCAGAACCGATCCGATCGGCGCTCCCAGCCCCTTGGACAGGCAGAACTGGATCGAGTCGGACTGGTCGGCGAAGTCCCGGACGGGAACGCCCGAAGCCACGCTGGCGTTAAAGATCCGCGCGCCGTCGATGTGAACTCTAATGCCGTGGTCGAGCGCAACCCTGCGGACGGCCTTCAGGTTTTCTAGGGGAATGACGGCCCCGCCCCAATTGTTGTGCGTGCTTTCGACGCAGATCAGCGACGTCCGCGGCGTGTGGACGTTCGGCGTCCGGATATTCCGGCGGATATCTTCGGGGTCCATCGCCCCCCGGGTCGAACGGAGCGGGCGCGGCATAACCCGGGAGATGAATGTCAGATGGGTCGATTCCATGTTGAAGATATGGGACTTCTCCTCGACGATGACTTCCTCGAGCGCGCTCGTCCAGGCTTTGACCGCGAGCGCGTTGGCCATCGTCCCGGACGGGACGAAAAGGGCCGCCTCTTTGCCCATGACCGCGGCGGCCGCGGCCTCGAGCTCTTGGACGGTCGGGTCGTCCCCCAGGACGTCGTCGCCGACCACGGCCTCCGCCATCGCGCGCCTCATGGCCGGAGTCGGCCGGGTGACCGTGTCGCTGCGGAAATCGGATGCGTCTGCCATCGGCGGTCTCCTTTAGAACTCGCATTATAAAGCAAGTCCGCGAACTCTTCAAACGACGAGCGGGCCGAGGCCGTCGCTTCGCCGGCCCGGCGGTCGAGGCTGGGGAACGGTTCGGCTGTTTACATGGTTACGGTTCTGTGGTAAAAAAGAATCCTGTCCGATCCTGTGAACAGATCATGGCCCGACCGAACGTCCTGAACGCCGCCCTTGTTTGCCTCGTCGCCTTGAACCTCTTTTTCCTGAGCGCCTCGCTAGCTTCCCGCCTCATCCTCGTACAGGAAATGGTGACGCTCCCCGACTTCGTCGGGACGCCGGTCGAGTCCGCCCGGGCCGAGGCCGCAAAAAAAAGCCTGTCCCTGGTCGCGGCCGGCGTCCGGACGAGCGGCAGCCACCCTCAGGGGTGGGTCATCCACCAGGAACCCTCGGCCGGGTCGCGGCTTCGGGTCCGAAAGACGGTCCGGGTGATCCTCAGCGCTGGCAGCGAGATCGTCCCCGTTCCCAAGCTCGAAGGGCGCAGCGTCGAGGCCTCGGTCGGCCTTCTCCGCGAGGCGGGCCTCGTCCGAGGCCGGACGACCCAGGTTCACACGACGCAGCATCCGGCCGGACGGGTCCTGGCCCAGCGGCCGCTCCCCGGCGAAGAGGCCCCGCGCAGCTCGCCGATCGGGCTACTCGTCAGCCAGGGCGAGCGGGAAAGCCGGTTCCTGATGCCCGACCTCATCGCCCGCCGGGCCGCCCCCGTCATCGCCCGGCTCAGGGCCCTGGAATTCAAGGTGACCGATATCCGCTATGTTTCCTACCCCGGCTGGGAGCCCGGCGTCATCGTCAACCAGCTTCCTCCGCCGGGCTTCCGGATCCAGCGCCGGAACCTCATCTCACTGGAGGTCACCAAATAACATGGTCCGCATCGCGCCCTCCCTCCTGGCGGCCGACGCCGCCCGCATCGAGACCGCGGTCGAGCAAGCGGTGACCGCCGGCGCCGACCTCCTCCATGTCGACATCATGGACGGACATTTCGTCCCCAGCCTTTCGTTCGGCCCGAGTCTGGTCGCCGCCGTGCGCCGGCGCACGGCGTTGCCCCTCGACGTCCACCTCATGGTCCGCCGGCCGGCGGACTTCATCCCCCTCTTCGCCGAGGCCGGTGCGGATTGGATCTCGATCCACCTCGAGGCGGCCGTCCATCTCCACCGCGAGGTGGCGTTCATCAAGAGCCTGGGGAAGAAAGCCGGCGTCGTCCTCAACCCGGCGACGCCGCTGTCCGGCTTGGAGGAGATCCTGCCCGAAATCGAGTTCGTGCTGCTCATGTCCGTCAACCCCGGCTACGGCGGCCAGACGTTCATCCCCTCGAGCCACCTCCGAATCAAGCGCCTCAAAGACTGGATCCGCGCCTCGAAGCTCGATGTCCTCATCGAAGTCGACGGCGGGGTCGGGCTGGACAACGCGGCCGAGCTGGCCCGGGACGGCGTCGACATTCTGGTCGCCGGCAACGCGATCTTCGGGTCGCCCGATCCCATCGCCGCGATCGGACGGCTGCGCAAGGCGGCCAACCCATGAGCCGTCCCGCCGTCTGTCTCGTCAGCGGCGCCGCCGGCTTCATCGGCTCGAGGCTCGCCGTCAAGCTCTGCGAGAGCGGCCATGCCGTCATCGGCGTTGATTCCTTCTCCGACTTCTATCCGCGCTGGATCAAGGAGCGGAACCTGGCCGGCCTCCGGACCCGGCCCGGGTTCGAGTTCATCGAAGCCGACCTCAACGACCTGGACCTTACGGCCCTAGTCGGCCGCGTCGAGGTCGTCTTTCACCTGGCCGCCCAGGCCGGCGTCCGGACGAGCTGGGGCAGAAGCTTCTCGGTCTATCTCCGCGACAATATCCAGGCCACCCAGGGCCTGCTCGAGGCGGCTAAAGGCGCTCCGGGGCTGCGCCGGTTCGTCTACGCGTCTTCGTCCTCCGTCTACGGGATGTCGCCCGACCTGCCCGCTTCGGAAGACAGCCCCTGCCATCCCCTCTCGCCCTACGGCGTCAGCAAGCTCTCGGCCGAACAACTCTGCTTTCTCTACCACATGAACTACGGCGTTCCGACCACGGCCCTCCGCTTCTTCACGGTCTACGGCCCCGGCCAGCGCCCCGACATGGCCTTCCACAAGTTCTTCAGACTTCTGGCCGAGGACAAGCCGGTTCCGATCTTCGGCGACGGGCGCCAGACGCGCGATTTCACCTTCGTCGACGACATCGTCGCGGCCAACCTGGCCTGCCTCGAGCGCGGCCGACCGGGCGAGGTTTACAATATCGGCGGCGGACACCGCGAGACGCTTCGCGACCTCCTGCCGCTCTTCGAAGAGATCACGGGCGTGACGCCGCGGCTCGAGCCCCTCGAGCGGCAGAAGGGCGACGTCCCTCACACTTTCGCCGACATCCGCAAAGCCCGGGCCGACCTCGGCTACGTGCCCCGCACCGCCCTCCGCGACGGGCTGGTCGGGGAGTGGGAATGGATCCGGGACCTCTACAGTCTTTCCTAGTGCGGGCAATCCCCCGGAGGAAGAAACGAACATGCGAAAACATCGAGCCCTCCAACTGATCGGGACGGCGATCATCGGCGCGGCGCTGCTGGCTACGCCCGGATGCCGCGGCAAGAAGACCGAGCTCCTGCCCGAACAGACGAGCTCGGAAGAAGCGCTCTACAAGATGGGCGAGGAATCGATCAAGAAAGACCCGGAAAAGGGCCGCCTCTTCCTGAGGCAGGTCATCGAGTCCTTCCCCAAGGGGTTCTACGCGCAGAGGGCCAAGCTGGCCATCGCCGATTCCTACTTCGAGCGCGGCGACGAGGCGAACCTGATCCTGGCCGCGGCCGAATACCGGGAGTTCATCTCCCTCTTTCCCTACAGCCCCTCGGCACCCTACGCCCAGTACCGGATCGCCATGACCTTTTACTCCAAGATCCTCAAGCCGGGTCGCGACCAGACCAAGACAACCCAAGCGCTGGCCGAGTTCAAACGCGTCCTGGCGGCCTACCCGATGAGCGACGAGGCTCGCCAGGCCGAGGAGAAGATCAAGGACTGCGAAAACCGTCTGGCCGAGCATTCGTTGACGATCGCCGTCCATTACAACAACGTCTGGGCGTTCTCGGCCGCGATCTCGCGCTTGAACGAGATCCTCGAGAACTATCCGACGTTCCCGGGGATGGACGCCGTCTTTTATTACCTGGGCGACAGCTACATGCGCTGGGGAAAGACCGACCAGTGCCGGGCTTACTTCATCAAGGTCGTCAGCGACTACCCCAAAAGCAAGTTCGTCAAGAAGGCCCAGAACAGTCTCAAGGCGCTCGACGCCGCCAAGACGACGCCCACGAAATGACGCAGGCCGGACGGGGCGAGGCTCGATGCTCAGCTACCTGAGGATCAAGAACCTGGCGACGATCGAGGACCTCGAGGTTTCGCTCGGCGAAGGCTTCACGGTCCTGACCGGAGAAACCGGCGCCGGAAAGTCCATCATCATCGACAGCATCCGGCTCGTCTGCGGTGAGAAAGCCGCCGCCGACCTCATCCGGACCGGCAAGACCGACGCCTCGGTCGAAAGCATCTTCCGGCGGCCCGAACGCCCCCCCGCCGGCGCCGAAGGCCCGGCCGCCGAGGACGAGGGCGAGGTCGTCATTCGTCGCCAGATGACCGAGCAGGGCGGCGGCAAGGCGCTCGTCAACGGCATCCTCGTCCCGGTCAAGAAGCTCAAGGAGCTCGGCGCGGAGCTGGTCGACGTCTACGGCCAGAACGACCACGTTTTCCTCCTCCACCTCGAAAACCAGCTCCAATTCCTGGACGCCTTCGTCGGCGGGCTGGCCCTCCGCGACGAGGTCGCCCGGGCCGCCCAGGCCCTGAAGGCCTCCCTGCGCGAGAAACGAGACCTCGAAGCGAGGGAGCGGGAACGCGCCCAGCGGCTGGACTTCCTCTCCTACCAGATGAAAGAGATCACGGAGGCCGGACTGCGTCCCGGCGAGGACGACGAGATTCAGCGGGAGCGTCATCTTCTCCGCAACGCCGAGAAGATCGGACAGCTCCTCGACCGGGGCCTCGACCTCTCCGACGCCGGAGAGGACTCGCTGAGCGCCATCCTGGCCCGGCTCGACGCCGTCTGCGGCGAGTTGACCGGTTTCGACCCCGCCTACGCCGGCTTCCGCGAAGCGTTCGCCCAGTCGGCGATCACCGCCCGCGAGTTCGCGGACAGCTTGGTCCGCTTCAAGGCCGGTCAAGACTTCTCTCCGGAGAGGCTCGAAGACTGCGAGGAGCGGCTGAGCCGGATCGAGCGCCTGAAGCGGAAATACGGTCCGGGGATACCCGAGATCCTGGCCTTCGCCGAAAACGCAAAGCGCGAAGCCTCCGACCTCGCCCGGAGCCAGGAGACGCTCGAAGCGCTCCAGGGACGGATCGAGGTTGAGTTCGCCCGCTACGCGGCCCGGGCGGCCGAGCTGACCGAACTCCGCCGTCGCGGGGCCGCCGAGTTGGAGCGGCTCGTGGAAAAGGAGATCGCCCAGCTCGGGATGGCCAAAGCCCGCTTCGCGATCCGGCTCGCGACGACGCCGGCGACGGCCGCGAACTCCGAGACCGTCCGCGAGCTCGGCTGCGATGACGTCGAGTTCCTGATCTCGCCCAATCCCGGAGAGGAGATCAAGCCGCTGCGCCGCATTGCCTCGGGCGGCGAGCTGTCCCGGATCATGCTGGCCCTCAAGTCCGTCGGCAAGGAGCGGGACCGCCCCAAGACGCTCATCTTCGACGAGATCGACGCCGGGATCGGCGGCACGACGGCCGAGGCCATCGCCCACAAGCTCCGCACGCTGGCCCGAACCCACCAGATCCTGTGCATCACCCATCTCCCTCAGATCGCCTCCTTCGCCCGGCACCACTTCCGGATCGAAAAGACGGTCGACCGGCGACGGACCTACACCGCGATCAAGGCCCTCGACTTCGAGGAGCGCGTCGCCGAGCTCGCCCGCCTGACCTCGGGAAGCCAGATCACGGAGACCTCGCTCCGGAACGCCCGCGAGATGCTCGAACGCAACCGGGAGGGGGACTGACCGAGATGATGGCCCGGGTCGAACGCGCAGCGGCCTTGTTCAAAGAGGGATTCAGCTGTTCCCAGGCCGTCTTCGCGGCTTTCGCGGAACACGGGGGGCTGACGCGCGCTCAAGCCCTCAGGATCGCCCAACCCTTCGGGGGCGGCCTGTCCCATCGCGGCGAACTATGCGGCGCGGTCGCGGGCGGACTGCTGGCCATCGGCCTCAAGCACGGCCGCACGCGCGCCGAAGACCTGGCCGCCCGGGACCGGACCTACGCGATCGTCAACGCGTTTATGGACCGCTTCCGCTCCCTTCACGGCGAGCTGAGCTGCCCCGGACTGCTCGGCCTCCAGATCGGGACACCCGAAGGCCTGGCCGAAGCCCGGGCTCGCCGCCTGTTCGAAACGCGCTGCGCGGGCTACGTCGAAAGCGCCGCGGCGCTCGTCGAGGAGCTGCTTTAAGACGGAGCCGGGTATGAGCGCGAACCTGGCGGGCCTCTCCTACTTCATCCGGACGTTCGGCTGTCAGATGAACGAGAACGACTCGGAGCGGATCGCCGGCTTGCTCGAGGCCGAGGGCGCCGTCCGGGCCGAACGCGCGGAGGCGAGCGACATCGTCATCGTCAATACCTGCTCGGTTCGCGCCAAGGCCGAGGAGAAGCTCTTTTCCTATCTCGGCCGTCTGTCCGCCCCGGCCGAGGCCCGGGGCGCCGTCGTCGGCGTCGTCGGCTGCACAGCCCAGGTCCGCAGAACCGCCTTCTGGGACAAACCCCGCCGCCTCCATTTCGTCCTGGGGCCGGGCCACTACGAGCTCATTCCCGACATCGTCCGCGCCCGGCGGCCCGGGCGCGTTTGCGTCACGTCCCGGCACCGTCAATGGCGCGAATGGCCGGCCGGCCGGACCCGGCTCTCCGATCCCTGGAGCGCTTACGTCACGATCATGGAGGGCTGCGATAACTTCTGCGCCTACTGCGTCGTGCCCTTCGCCCGCGGCCGTGAAAAGTACAGGCCGTTCGCGCTCATCCTGGACGAGATCCGCTCCCTGGCCGGACGGGGCGTCCGAGAAATTCAGCTCTTGGGGCAGAATGTCAATGCCTATCGCGACCCGGGCGCTGAAGGCCGGGGTCTGGCCGAACTCTTGGACGCCGTATCCGCCCAGGAGGGCGTCGAGTGGATCCGCTTTCTCGCCTCGCATCCGCGGACGTTCTCGGCCGAAGTCGCCCGGGCCATGGCCCGCAACCGCAAGGTCTGCCGCCAGCTACATCTCCCGGTCCAGTCGGGGTCGGACACGGTCCTGGCCCGTATGGGCCGCGGCTACGGGCGCCAAGGCTACCTGGACAAGGTCCGTCAACTCAGGGATTTGATGCCGGACATCCAGTTGAGCGCCGACATCATCGTCGGGTATCCGGGAGAGACGGACGCCGAGTTCGCGGAGACCCTGAGCCTTCTCGAGGAGGTCCGCTTCGCCAACATCTTCTCCTTCCGCTACTCGCCCCGCCCGTTCACGGCCGCCTCGCGCGGCCCGGACGACGTCCCTGCCCAGGTCAAGAAAGCGCGGCTGACGGCCGTTCAGGCCCTCCAGAAGGCCATTCAGGCCGAGCAGCACCGGGATTTCTTGGGACGGACGCTGACCGTCCTCCTCCGCGGCCGCGACAAGCGGGATGCCCGCGGCTTCGCCGGCCGGAGCGAGGGGAACCAGGTCGTGAACTTCAGATCCCGGAGCGAGCCGGCCGGCCCCTTCGTCCGGGTCCGGGTGACCGGTAGCGGACCGTACAGCCTGAAAGGCGAGCGCGTCGAGCCGGTTTGATATATTTGCCGGTTTCGATTATAATGCCCCTTCCTTAAAACCCCGGGCGCGGCGCGGCGACGTGATGTCGTTCGATGAAGATTAACGTCTGGAACACGATTCTCCAGCTCAACAAGGAGCGGGGCGTGGAGACGTCCGTCATCATCGCCGCCATCGAAGAGTCGCTCCGAGTCGCCGCCGCAAGGCATTTCACCCACCAGGAGGAGATTCGGGTCGATTTCCGGCCCGAGAAGGGCGAGCTTCGCGTCTACGTCACTAAGACCGTTGCCGAGGAGCCCGTCTCCGATCCCGCCTCCCAAATCGGCCTTCCGGAGGCCCGGGACCTCAAACCCGACGCCCGGCCGGGCGACAGCCTGGAAATCGACATCCCCTCCGATACGCTGGGCCGGATCGCCGCCCAGGCCGCCAAGCAGGTGATCCTCCAGAAGTTCCGCGACGCCGAGCAGGAGAAGGTCTATCACCAGTTCGTTCCCCTGGTCGGGGAGATCGTGACCGGCGTCGTTCGCCGCCTGGACCATCAAGCCGTCATCCTCGACGTCCTGGGAAGCGAGGTCGTCCTGGCCCTGCGCGAGATGATCCCTGGAGAGGACGTCCGGATCGGCGACAAGGTCAAGGCCGTCCTCCTCCAGGTCCAGCGCGGCCCCAAGGGGCCCCAGATCTACGCCTCGCGCAGCCATCCCAAGTTCCTGCTCAAGCTTCTCGAGATCGAAGTCCCCGAGATCGGGTCCGGCGCCATCCTGATCAAGGACGTCGTCCGCCAGCCGGGCGAGCGGGCGAAAGCGGCGGTCATGACGCCGGAGAAGGACATCGACCCCGTCGGCGCCTGCATCGGCGTCAAAGGGAATCGCATCCTGACCATCTCCAAGGAGCTCGGGGGGGAAAAGATCGACATCATCGAGTGGTCGGACCATCCGGCAATCTACGCCAAAGCGGCCCTCAGCCCGGCCAAGGTCGACCGGATCGTCGTCCTCAACCGGGAGGCGAAGGTCCTCCAGGCGCTCGTGGCCAAGGACCAGCTCTCGCTGGCCATCGGCAAGAAAGGCATCAACGTCAAGCTCGCGTCGCGGCTTGTGGGCTGGAAGATCGAAATCAAGGAAAACTAACCGAGAGACAGACCATGGTCAAAAAAACGACGACACCCCCCAAACAAGCGGAAGCCACCCCGGCCAAGCCCAAACCCAAGCTCGTCCTGCGCGAGGCCCTGACCCTCAAGGACGCCGCCGTGCGGGCTAAGGTCACGCCCAAGGACCTCAGCCGGAAGCTCCAGGCCAAGGGCCTGCTCCTTAACCCCCAGGATATCTTGGACGAATCCGTCGTTCCCGCCCTGGCCCAGGTCCTGGGCCGGCCGGTCGAGATGCTGACGATCGAGAAGGAGATGGAGCATCAGGCCCTGGCCCGGACCGAGGACATGACCAACCGGCCGCCGGTCGTGACGATCATGGGCCACGTCGACCACGGCAAGACGACCCTGCTCGACGCCATCCGCTCCTCCCACCTCGTCGACAAAGAGTCGGGCGGGATCACCCAGCATATCGGCGCCTACCGCGTCGTCCACAACAACCGGGCCATCACCTTCATCGACACGCCGGGCCACGAGGCCTTCACACAGCTCCGGGCCCGCGGCGCCAAGGTGACCGATATCGTCATCCTGGTCATCGCCGCCGACGACGGCCTCATGGCCCAGACCCGCGAAGCCATCAACCACGCCAGGGACGCCGGCGTTCCGATGATCATCGCCATCAACAAGGTCGACAAACCCGAGGCCAACCTGGACCGTGTCAAGCAGCAGTTGTCCAAAGAGGGCATCCTCGTCGAGGACTACGGCGGCGACGTCATCAGCGTCGAGGTCTCGGCCAAGCAGAAGACCCGGATCAACGACCTGCTCGACATGATCATCCTCCTCAGCGACATGCTCGAGATCAAGGCCAATCCCAAGGGTCCCGCCCAGGGCATCGTCCTCGAGGCGCGGCTCGACCCCAAGAAAGGCCCGCTGGCCACGGTCATCGTCCAGAACGGAACGCTCCATCCCGGCGACGCCTTCGTCGCGGGCGTCACCTCGGGCAAGGTCCGTGCCCTGTTCGACGAGCACGGAAAGACGCTGGTTAAGGCCGGCCCGTCCCTGCCCGTCGAGGTCCTCGGCTTTGCCGATGTCCCGCTGGCCGGCAACCTGTTCCAGGTCGTGCCGGACGGCGACGCCGCGCGAACGATCGCCGGACTCCGGCGCGCCAAGGTCAAGAAGGATGAACCGGTCAAGGCCGAGCACATCACCCTCGACGACCTGTTCAAGCGGATCGAAGGCGGCGACCTCAAGGAGCTTCCGCTCGTCGTCAGGGCCGACGTCCAGGGCTCGGTCGAGGTCCTGCTCGAGCTCCTCCCCTCCCTGAGCGGGGACAAGGTCAAGGTCAAGATCGTCCAAGCCGCGACCGGCCCCATCTCCGAGTCCGACATCCTGCTCGCCTCGGCCGCCAACGCGGTCGTCATCGGCTACAGCATCAAGCCCGCGCCCAAGATCCAGGCCCAGGCCAAGGAGGAGGGCGTTGAGATCCGGACCTACGACGTCATCTACCAGCTGACCGAGGACATCAAAAAGGCCATGGACGGCCTGCTCGAGCCCGTCATCAGGGAGACCTACCTGGGCCGCGCCCAAGTCCGCAAGGTCTTCCAGATCCCGCGGGTCGGCGCCATCGCCGGCTGCCTGGTCGTCGACGGCAAGATCACGCGGGGCGCCGAAGCTCGCATCCTTCGCGGCAACGAGACCGTCCTCAAGTCCCGGGTTTCGTCCCTCAAGCACCTCAAGGAGAACGTCGCCGAGGTCAAGAAAGACCTCGAGTGCGGGATCGGCGTCGAGAAGTTCAAGGACTTTCAGGAAGGCGACGTCATCGAGGCGTTCGTCACCGAGAAGGTCAAGGCCGTCTGAACGGGAGCCGGCGCCAAGGCCATGGTCATCGGGGTCGTCCGGCTCGAGTTCTTCCTGCCCTACGCCCGCTCGCTCAAGGACAAGCGGATGTTCCTCCAGAGCCTCAAGGACCGGCTGAGGAGTCGGTTCAACGTCGCGATCGCCGAGCTCGGCTTTCATGACGTGTGGCAGCGCGCCCAAGTCGGTATCGTCACCCTGAACGCGGAGCGCGGCTTCGTCGAAAAAGTCATGAACGCCGTCCTCCGCGACATCGAGGCCAAGGCCGACGCCGAGATCGTCGGCCGCAGCCTGGAGTACCTCTGACCGGAGGCGACTGGTGAGCGGCTATCGGGTCAAGCGCGTCGAGGCCCTGATCAAGGAAGCCCTCTCGCCTCTCCTGATCAGAGATTACCAGGATGAGGCCTCGGGGCTCCTGACCGTGACCCGGGTCGAGATCACGGCCGACCTGCGGACCGCCCGCGTCCACGTTTCGGTGTTCGGGGCAGCGGACCCGGCCGCCGCGCTCGAACGCCTCGCCCAGAAGGCCGGCGCCCTGCGCAAGGCGGTTGCCTCGCGGGTGAAATTGAAGTATAATCCCGAGCTTGTTTTCGTCCTCGACCTGGGCGCCGAGCACGAAGCGCGCATCGACGCCCTCCTGGAAAGGGCCAAGACGTCATGAGCGAAGATCGCATCAGGGCAATCGCCGACGCGCTGCTGGCCAGCCGCCGGGTCGCCGTCACGTCCCATCTCCGGCCCGACGGGGACTCGATCTGCACCGGCCTGGCCTTGGCCATGATGCTCGAGAGCCTGGGAAAAGAGGTCGCCGTCGTCAACCGCGACCCGACCCCCTCGCCCTTTCACGCCTTTCCGGACGCCGAGCGGATCGAGATCGGCCAGATCGCGCCGCGCCCGTTGGACGCCGTCGTTCTCCTCGAGTGCGCCGACGTCGCCCGCTCCGGCCAGGACGGCCTCGACGGCTACTTTAAGATCAACATCGACCATCACGTCTCGAACACGCCTTACGCCGACATCAACTGGATCGATCCCGAAGCGCCCGCCGTGGGGGAAATGGTCCTCGGCCTGGGGCTGGCCCTGCCGCTGCGCATCGCACCGGCCGTCGCCAACCATCTCTACTGCGCGATCGTCTCGGACACGGGCTCGTTCCAATTCTCGAACACGACCGGCCGCGCGCTGGGCGCCTGCGCCCGGCTGGCCGAGCTCGGGGCGAGCCCGATCGATGTTTCGGAGCGGCTCTACAACAACAACTCGCCCGAGAAGATCAAGCTTCTGGGCCGGGTCCTCTCGACGCTCAGCCTCAACGACCGGGGAACGATCGCCGTCATCTCCATGTTCAAGAGCGATCTGGCCGCCCTCAACCTGCGCGAGATCGACACCGAAGACATCACGACGCTGGCCCGCTCGATCAAAGGGATCGAGATCGTCCTCTTTTTCAAGGAGATGAAGCCCGACACCTTCCGCGTCAGCCTGCGCTCCAAGGGCGGGGCCAACGCGGCCCGCGTCGCGGAACATTTCGGCGGAGGCGGCCACGTCCACGCCGCGGGCTTCACCGTCTTCGGCCCCTACGACCGACTCATCCGCGAGGTCCCGATCGCGGTCGAGAGGCTCCTGACCGAGGATGCCTGACGGGATTCTGCTCGTCGACAAGCCCGCGGGACGGACGTCCCACGACATCGTCCTGGAACTGCGCCGCCGGCTCGGTTTCTCCAAGATCGGCCATTTCGGGACGCTGGACCCGCTGGCCACCGGCCTTCTGATCGCGGCCCTCGGTCGGGCGACGCGGCTGTTTCCGTTCTTCCAGAGGCACGACAAGACCTATGAGGCCCGCGTTCGGCTCGGATTCTCGACCGACACGTACGACGCCCTGGGAAAGCCCACTTCGCCCGTTTCGGCCGCCCTGCCGGAGGAAGAGGACGTCCGAACCGCCCTGGAGCGATTCCGCGGCGTCCAGGACCAGGTTCCGCCCGCCTATTCCGCCAAAAAATACAAGGGCCGGCCCCTCTATGAAATGGCCCGGAAATCCGAACCCGTCCCTTTGAAGGCCTCGACCGTCGTCATCCACGAGCTCGCCCTGACCGCCTACAACCCGCCCCTTGTCGAGCTCCGCGTCCGCTGTTCGGCCGGCACCTATGTCCGCTCGCTCGCCCATGACCTCGGACTCGCTCTCGGGTGCCGCGCCCACTTGGCCGGACTCGTCCGGACGGCCGTCGGCCCCTATACGCTCGACCGCTGCCTGACCCTGGACGCCCTCCGCGCTACGGCCCTGGCCCCGTCGTTCGGGGGCGACCCGGCGGGATTGATCCCGATGGAAGCCCTCCTCCCCGAGTTCCCCAAGCTGATCCTGAACGAGAACGGGGCCCGCTCCGCCAGAAACGGTAACGCCGTGCTCCCCGAACACATCGGGTCGGCCGTACCGGCCTCGCTCCCGGCGCCGGATCCGGACCGCGGCGAAGTCCTGTATCGGCTGTTCGCGCCGGAGGGAAGCCTTTTAGCCCTCGCCCGGCGGGACCCGGAAAAAGCCGTCCTGCGCCCCGTGGTCGTCCTGAGCTGAATCCAAAAAACCGAATTCCGTCCTTGTATTTTCGCCCCTGATATTGTATTGTATCAGGGTTATGAGGCTGAATAAAAATCAGATCGAGCACCTGGGCTTCGTCATCGTCCGCAATCTGACGCGGGACGGCAAGGTGCTGATCGAGGATCGCGCCCGGCTTCTCGACGAGGTCACGGCCCTGATCACGGAGGAATTCCTGAAGGAAGACCGCCTGGACCAGGAAGTCCGTGAAATCTTGGGCAAGCATATGGAAAAGATCCGCCGCGAAAATATCGAGTACCAGACGTTGTTCCGGATGATCAAGACGAAGCTGGCCAAGGAAAGGAACATCGTCCTATGAGCAGCCGCCTCTCCCGCGAGAAGATCAATTTCCTGTCGCGACAGATCCTCAACTGCCTGCT
>JAFGBC010000010.1 GCA_016933355.1 Candidatus Aminicenantota bacterium | reverse complement strand
TCCGCCGCCGACGATCTCGCGGATCTTGTCGGCGCCGGCGACGCCGCTGTTGAACCAGAAGCAGGACGTCTTCTCCAGCAGGCTTCGATAGAAGGCTTTGTGCGCCTCGAGGCGTCCGGGCGCCGCCAGGAGATGGGGGTCGAAGAAAGGCTGGCTCTTGGACGGCGTCAGGTGCTTGCCCGCCCCCGATGTCTCGCCGGTTTCCAGGATGCGGAGGGCCTCGTCGGCCGGGAGCGGGACGACATCGGGAGAGAAGGCGTCCTTGCGCAGGATGAACAGCCAGCGCAGGCTCGTCCGCCTCGCGTAGGCCGCCCGCCCGCCCAGCCATTCGGGGTCGAGCAGGGCGCGGGCGGATTTGGAGGCCTTGTAGCAGAATCCCGTGCCCCGATCGAGCCGGCATTCCTGGAGCCGCTGGCACTCGGAATCCTGGCAGTCGTCCTTGCGGGTGACGACGTTCTCGCACTTGGAGCGGTCGAAGAGGGCGGCCAGCCGGCCGTCGGCCTCGACCGTCTGGGTCGGCAGGTAGAGCTTGCGTTCGGGGTTTTCGGAGGCCGCCTCGCCGCCCGCGACCCGGACGAAGGCGAGATCGGCGGCGTGGAGCCGGAAACGGCGGTCGGCGAGCAGCCCGAAGAAGAGCTCGGTCTTGTTCGTCCCCTTGGGTCCGACAAGGGCGAGGCCGGCGCCGCCGATGTCCGCCGCCATGCCGCGGACCGGGTGGGACCCCGACAGCCGGGCCGAGAGGTCGGCGACGAGGCCGAGGGCCAGGCTGCGCAGGGGGCCGTAGCCGTCGACGTTGACGAGGACTCCGGTCTGGGTCTCGGGGTTATAGAACGCGCGCGGCTCGCGGCCCGGGATGCCGTCGACGGCGTAGACGACGGCGTGCGGTTTCAGGTCGGCGTCGAGGGCGGCCGGCCACCAGTTCTCCATCCAGAAATGGTAGAGGTGAGGGACATTCGTCCGGAGCTGGACGACCAGGCCGTTGATCGCCGCGTTCCACGCGAAGCGGGAGCCGGGCAGGAGATGGGCTTCGGCCTCGGCGACCAGGCCGTCGCGGACGGGGACCGGTACGGCCGCATCGACCGGGACCGATTTGCGGACTCGGGTTGCGGCGTTGTCGAGCGCGACGCGCTTGACGGCCTTGGCGCTCCGGAGCCGGGACATGGCCTCGAGGATCCGGTCCATGCCCTTCTCCAGGTTTTCCATCGACGTCGCGTAGGAAAAACGGATGTAATCGTCGGCGCCGAAGGCGTCGCCGGGGACGAGGGCGACCCGGGCCTGCTTGAGCAGATAATAGGACAGGCCGTACGAGTTGCGGATGGCCATCCCGTCGCATTCCTTGTCGTAGGCGGACGAGACGTTGGGGAAAAGGTAGAACGCGCCCTGGGGCTTAAAGCAGGAGAT
Organism: Candidatus Aminicenantota bacterium; assembly: GCA_016933355.1. Taxonomy (GTDB): domain Bacteria; phylum Acidobacteriota; class Aminicenantia; order Aminicenantales; family JAFGBC01; genus JAFGBC01. The sequence continues at coordinate 5,066 of JAFGBC010000010.1, read as the reverse complement.
GCCGGGGACGGACTGGAGCCGCATCAGGCAGTAGTTGCGCCGCCGCTGGAACTCGGCGACCATCCGGGCGACTTCGTGCTGGGGCCCGCCCAAGGCCTCGACGCTCGCTTTCTGCGAGATCGAGCAGGCGTTGGACGTGCTGTGGCTCTGGATCTTGGCCATGCCGGCGATGATGTCGGCCGGCCCGGCCGCGTAGCCGATCCGCCAGCCCGTCATCGCGTAGGCCTTGGACACGCCGTTGACGATGACCGTTTTCTTCTTGACGGCGTCGCCGAGCGCGGCGAAGCTCGTGAACTTGAAGTCGTCGTAGACGAGGGCGGCGTAGATCTCGTCGGCGATGACGTAGATGTCCTCGTCCTTGATGACCGCCGCCAGGGCCTCGAGGTCGGCCCGCCCGTAGGCGGCGCCGGTCGGGTTCGACGGGTTGTTGAGGATGAGGGCCTTGGTCGCCGGCGTGACGGCGGCCTTGAGCTCGTCCGCGGTCAGCCGGAACCCGTTCTCCTCGCGGGTGGGGACGATGACCGGCTTGGCCTGGGCCAGGGCGACGGCCTCGGGGTAGGTCACCCAGTAGGGGGCGGGGATGATGACCTCGTCGCCCTCGTTGACCAGGGCTTGGAGGAGGTGGTAGAGCGAGCTCTTGGCGCCCGAGGAGACGATAACCTGGTTCATCTCGTAGGACAGCCCGAAGTCCTCGCGGAGCCGGGTCAGGACGGCCTTCTTGAGGTCGGGGATGCCCTCGTTCTGGGTGTATTTGGTGAAGTTCTGCTCGATGGCCTTGATGCCGGCGGCCTTGACGGCGGCCGGCGTCGGGAAGTCGGGCTCGCCCAGGCTGAGGTCGACGACGTCGATGCCCTCGGCCCGCATGGCCTTGGCCTTGGCCGAGATCTTCAGCGTCGGGGACGACCCGATTTTATTGACCTTGTCGGAGATCATGGGCGGCTGCCGATCGGGGCCCGGGCCTCAGCCGGCCTTCTCGTCTTTCTTGGCTTCGGGCGCGAGCTTGTCCTTGAGAACCTTCGCCAGGTCGACGCCGGTCAGCGTCTTGACGACCTCGGGCATCTGGGCCAGAACCTGGCCGACCTGGGCGGTCAGCCGGGTCGCTCCCAGGTCCTTGTCGCCGCCGATGATGACGATCTTGTCGACCTTGGACAGCGGCTCGGCGACCGACTTGGCCATCTGGGGCAGAATCTGGAGGTACTGCTCGAGGAGGGCGGCGTCGGTGTACTTTTCGTAGGCCTTGGCCTTGAGGGTCATGGCCTCGGCCTCGGCCTGGCCCTTCTGGCGGATAGTGTCGGCTTCGATCGCCACCTCGAGCCGGAGCGCTTCGGCTTTGCCGCGGGCCTCGGCCTGGATCCGGTACTCCTCGGCCTCGGCCTCGGCCCGGATCTGATACTTGCGGGCGTCGGCCGTCCGGACGACGCTCGCCTCGAGCTCCTTCTCCTTGCGGGCGATCTCGAGGCCTTCGATCTGGATGGCCTGTTCCTTCTCGATGATCCGGACCTTGGCTTCCTCCTTCTTGATCTCTTGGTTGAGCTTGTGGCGCTCGAGCTCGTAGGAAAAATCGGCGTGGGCCTTCTTCTGGTTGACGCCCGCCTGGGACTCGGCCTTCTTGGCCTCGTTCTCCCACTGGGCCTTGGCGATCTGGGCTTCGGACTGGAGGCGGGCGACCTCGGCTTCGCGGCGGGCCGAGCTCGAGCGGATGACGGCCTCTTTCTCCGTCTCGGCCTCGGCGATGGCGGCGTCGCGCTTGGCGGCCGCGATCAGGGGCCGGGCCAGCGAGTCGATGTAGCCCTGGGTGTCGCTGATGCCCATGAGCGAGAAGGACATCAGGGACAGGCCCATCCGGGACAGGTCGTGATGGGCGGTCTCGACGACCCGCTTCGCGAATTCCTGCCGCCCCCGGTAGATGTCCTCGACCGTCATCGTCCCGATGACCTCGCGCATCTTGCCCTCGAGGATGGCCTGGGCGACGTCGCGGATGCCGTCTTTGCCCAGCCCGAGGAACTGCTCGGCGGCCAGGCGGAGCGCCTGGTCGGAGGAGTCGATTTTGACCTGGGCGACGCCCTCGGACAGGATGGGCACGCCGCCGTGGGTCAGGACTTCGGGCGTCTTGATGCTGATCGGGATGACCTCCATCGGGAGCACGCTGGCGGTCTCCAGAAAGGGCCAGACGAACGTTCCTCCCCCCAACCGCTACCGGTAGCCGATCTTCCGCTTGACGCCGTCCGGCCCGGTCACGCTCCGCTTCCGGCCGCCCGAGACGATCAGAACCTCGTTGGGCCCGACCTTGCGGTACTGCTTGGACAGGACGAAGGCGATCAAAATCAGGACGACGAGCACGACGCCGGCGATGATAAGCTTGGGAACGATGGTCATAACTACCTCCTAGACGCGTCTCCCCGCGAGGAGAGGAAATCTAATTTATTCCAAGTCAGGCAGTTTCGTCAAGCGCCGTCGCCGGGGTTCGCCCGGTCGCCCCGGCCTCATCCGTAGGCCATGAACAAGATGCTTTTCTTCTTGAGGACGTCCCGCTGGACCTGAATCAGCCGGGCGATCCCCTCGTCGGCCAGCTTGAGCAGCGCCCCCAGTTCCTTGCGGGTGAAAGGGCTGCGTTCGGCGCCGGCCTGGATTTCGACGAGCTGGCCGCGGTCGGTCTCGACGACGTTCATGTCCAGGTCGGCCCGGGAGTCCTCGCTGTAATCCAGGTCGACGAGAAGCCGGCCGCCGACGATCCCGATGCTGACGCCGGCGGCCAGATGGCGGAGCGGCATCTGGTCGATGAGCCTCTCGTCCATGAGGCGCTTGAGGGCCAGGGCCAGCGCGACGCAGCCGACGGTGACCGAGGCCATCCGCGTGCCGCCGTCGGCCTGGAGGACGTCGCAATCGACGATGATCGTCCGCTCGCCGAGGACGCGGAGCTCGGTCACCGAGCGCAGGACGCGGCCGATCAGGCGCTGGATCTCCTGGCTGCGTCCCGAGAGCCGGCCCTGGTTCCGCTCGCGCTGGGTCCGCTTCTCGGTCGAGCGGGGCAGCATGGCGTACTCGGCCGTGACCCAGCCCTGTCCGCTCCCCTTGAGGAAGGGGGGGACCTTGTCGTCGATCGAAGCGGCGGCCACGACCCGCGTCTTCCCGACCTCGATATAGGCCGAGCCTTCGGCGAAGTCGAGGTAATCCGTCTTGATCCGGACGGGCCGCAGCTCGTCGTCGGCCCGGTCGTTCGCTCTCATCGTTATCCTTCCTTAGCCCCGGACGGGGCTCCGGCCGGCCGCGATTTCCAGCGGTTATGGAACCAGAGCCAGAGGCCCGGCCGCTCGCGAATGGCGTCTTCGATCATCTTAGTGCAGGCCTGCGTGATTTTCAACATGTCCCGTCCGGGATCCCCCTCGCATCGGACCCGGAGAGGGGGATGGATCGTCAGGCGGTAGTCGAGGGGCGGGCCCGGGACGCAGAAGGCGGGGAGGAGGGGCGCGCCGGTCCGCAGGTGGAAGGACGCCGGAGCCGGGGTTGTCGCGGCCGGCTTGCCGAAAAAATCGACGAAGACGGCCTGGCTGCGCAGGACGTTCTGGTCCATGAGGATGGCGACGATCTCGTTGCGGGCGAGCGCCTGGAGTATGGGCCGGGCCGCCCCGGTCTTGTAGATGACCTCGGCGCCCAGCCCGGTCCGGACGGCGGACAGCTCCTTCTCCAGAAAGGCGTTGTCCAGGGCCCGGGCGACGACGTTGAGCCGGCCCGTCCTCGCGATGGGCACCGAGCCGACCTCCCAATTGCCGAAGTGGGCGGTGAAGAGGAGAACCCCTTTCCCCTCGCGCAGAGCGGCCCGGAGGTGCTCGCCCCCCTCGACCGTGATCCTGGCGGCTATGCCGTCCGGCCCCTTTTCGGACAGCTTGAAGGTGTCGAACAGGGTCGCCCCGAAATGACGAAAGGAGTCCCGCGCGATCCGTCGCCGGGCGCGTTCGGCCAGGGCGCCGCCGAAGGCCGTCCGGAGGTTGGCCTGCGCCAGCCTGCGGTGCCGGCCGTCCAGAGCGTAGGCCAGATCGCCCAGGCCGCGGCCCAGCGCCAGGCATAGGGGCCGGGGAAGCATTCGGACCATCCCCCGGAACGCCCGGAAGGCCAGGTATTCGGTCAGGCTTTGCTTTCGGGCCATGGCTCCTTCCCGAGGCCGTGCGCCGACAGCGTTTGGCGAATCCGCTCACGAACGCGGTCGGGCAGCTCGATCTTGATCCTGAGGACGAACAGCGGAAAGCCCGCGGGAAAACCATCCGGAGGGTCGAGTTTGACGGCGTCCTTCTCGGTCGTGACCGCCAGGTCGGCTCCGGTCGCCGCGTAGGCCGACTCGATCTTCGCCCGCGCCCCGGGCGGATAGGCGAAGTGGTCGGGGAAGGACAGGCGTCCGGCGATCCGTGCGCCCGACGCTTCCAGGAGGTCGAAAAAGCGCTCGGGACGGGCGATGCCGCAGAAGGCCAGGACCTTCTTGCCTTGAAGGCCGTCGCGGACGCTGACGGCTATGCCGTCGGGGCGGAGGACTCCGTCCTCGACGGTCCGGAACGAATCGAGCCTGTCCGGCGTCGTGAACCGGGCGGCCCGGCCGGCCGGACGCCCGTCGCGGACCAGGACCAGGTCGGCCCTCCCGAGGGAGGACGGGGATTCCCTCAGAAACGAGCTCTCGCACGGGTCGAAGAGGACGATGTCCAGGTCGCGGTGAAGCCGGCGGTGCTGGAATCCGTCGTCGAGGACAACGACCTGGAATCCGGCGTCCTTGGCCCTAAGGCATGAGGCGATGCGGCGCTTCCCGACGAAAACGCCGACGCCGGGGAGTTTTTTCGCGGCTAAGGCGGGCTCGTCACCGGCGTCGCGCCAGAACCCGGCTTCGTCTCCCCCGGGGGGCAGGACCCCTCCGCGCCGCTCCCAACGGCCTTTATAGCCGCGCGAGACCAGGGCGGGCTTGAGTCCGAGGCCGGCGAGATGGGACAGGATGGCCAGGGCCAGGGGCGTCTTTCCCGTTCCCCCGAAGGACAGGTTTCCGACGCTGATGACCGGCAGCGGAGCGCGCTCCGGACGCAGGACGC
>JAFGBC010000109.1 GCA_016933355.1 Candidatus Aminicenantota bacterium | reverse complement strand
GCCTCGCTCATGGCCCGGGGCGAGATCGACCTCGTCCTGGTCGGCGCAGACCGGATCGCGCGGAACGGCGATACGGCCAATAAGATCGGGACCTACGGCGTCGCCGTCCTGGCTAAGGCGCACGGCGTCCCGTTCTATGTCGCGGCGCCCCTGAGCACGATCGATTTTTCCCTAAAGGACGGTCGAGGGATCCCGATCGAGGAACGGCCGGGCGACGAGGTCCGGCGCGCCGGCGGCCGGCTCGTCACCGTCCCCGGCGTCGACGTCCGGAATCCCGCCTTCGACGTGACGCCCGCGCGATTCATCGCGGCCGTCGTCACCGAGCGCGGGATCGCCCGTCCGCCGTTCGTCCGGAGCCTGGCCGCGCTCCGTCCCCGCTGAGTGAGGCGGACCGATGAGGCTTCTGGCGATCGAGACCTCCTGCGACGAAACGTCGGCGGCCGTCCTGACCGGCCCGGGCGAGGTCCTTTCCAACGTCGTCCTTTCCCAGGACGAGGTCCACGCGCCCTACGGGGGCGTCGTCCCCGAGCTCGCCTCGCGCGAGCATCTCAAGTCGATCGACCTCGTCGTGGCGGAAAGCCTGACCGCGGCCGGCGTCCGCGTCTCCGAAATCGACGCCTTCGCCGTGACCCAGGGGCCGGGTCTGGTCGGCTCGCTCGTCGTCGGCATCTCCTTCGCCAAGGGACTCGCCTATTACTTCCGGAAGCCCTTGATCGGCGTCGACCATCTCCAGGCGCACATTCAGGCCGCGTTTCTCGAGCGGCCCGGGCTGCCCTATCCGGTCCTGGCCCTGGTCGTCTCGGGGGGCCACACGTCGGCCTTCCTTCTCAAAGAGCCGTTCCGCTACGACCTCCTGGCCCGGACACGCGACGACGCCGCCGGCGAGGCCCTGGACAAGATCGCGAAGTTCCTGGGGCTGGGCTATCCCGGCGGGCCCGTCATCGAGAGGCTGGCCCGGGGAGGGAATCCGAAGCGCTTCCCGTTCGCCCTGCCCAAGATGACGGACCGCAGCCTCGACTTCAGCTTCAGCGGGCTCAAGACGGCCGCGCTCCGGCTCATCCGCGAGGAGGGCGTCGCCAAGGACAGTCCAGCTTTTTCCGATTTCCTGGCCAGCTTCGAGGAGGCCGTCGTCCGGGCGGTCATGGTCAAGCTCGAGCGGATGGCCGAGGCGTTCGGGCCGCGCGCGCTCGTCCTGAGCGGCGGTGTCGCCCGCAACGCCCGGCTCCGGTCGCGCTTCGCCGCGTTCGCGGCCGCGAACGGGTTCGAAGCGGTCGTGCCCTCGCCTCGGCTCTGCACCGACAACGCGGCCATGGTCGGGAGCCTGGCCGCCGCCAGGCTCGCCCGCGGGCGCGAGTCGTTCCGGTCGCTCGACCTCAACGCCTACCCGCGCTAGGCCGCCGCTAAACCTTCCGCCGCCCGATCGCGATCAGGTTCTTGACGAGGTCGACGGCGACGAAGACGGCGACGATGAGCAGGACGATGCGCAGGTTGACCTTGAGAAAGGGCAAAAGGCGCTCGGGGAGGGGTACGGCGAAGGCGCCCTCGAGGGGCTGACGGAGGAGCAGCCCGAAGAATCCCAGCGACAGCGCGTCCGAGGCGACATCCACCCAGCGGGATCGGGTGAAGATCCGGGCCAAGGCCGCCGCCGTTCCCGTAACGAGCAGGGCGAGCACGATCAACGAGGCCCGTTCGTCGGCGGCGGGTGTCAGCAGGCGGCGGGGCGCGTCCAGGTCAAAGTTGATAACGAAGAGCGTCCGCGCCTTGGCGTAGACGTAGAGCGCGAACCCGGTCACGGCCAGCATCGCCGCGAAGCCAAGGGCGTTCCAAACGGCCTTCCTGGGCGGCCGGACCTCGTCGAGGTCGACGGAAAACCTGGGCCAGGGCAGCCGGACGTCCCGGCCGCTGCGGGTGATGAGATGGAGGACCAGGGCGACGAACCCGAGGTCGGCCAGGAAGGCGGTCGGCAGGTACATCAAAGCGTCGATGACGCCGAGGCGGGGCATGAACAGGAAGGGGAAGATGACGAAGCTCTTCTTGCAGGCGACGGCGAACACGGTCAGAAGCCCATGGACGGCGAACAGAAGGGCCGTATAGCGGGCGAGGAAACGGAGATAGACGGGAGCGATGATCGGCTTGTCCTCGAGGTAAGTCTCGGCCACGCGGCGCGCCGGGCCGTAGGCGGCGATGGCGGCCTCCAGCGCGGCTTCGCCGTCGCCTCCCCGCTCCGCGGACGATTTCTCGAGGATGTGGCTGCGGATCTCGGACAGAATCTCCTCCCGCTCGGCGCGGCCGGACAGGAAGCGGCCGATCTCCGCGAGATAGGCTTCAAGCTTATCGGACATGGCGATCCTCCTTGAGGACGCGCCTCAGGACGTCGTCCTGTTTTTTCCAGACGGCGAAGAGGGCCTTCCGCAGGGCCCGCCCCCGGTCGGAGATAGCGTAGAATTTGCGCGGCCGGTCCTCGCGGACGTCCCACTGGCCCTTGATCCAGCCGTTTTTCTCCAGCCGGCGCAGCAAGGGGTAAAGCGTGTTCTCCTCGAGGTCGTAGCCCAGCTCGCGGACGGTGCGGACCATCGCGTAGCCGTAGGCTTCTTTGTCGAGAAGGGCAAGGACCAGGATCTGGAGGAAGCCGCGGTTCATCTCGGTCTCGAAGCTTCCGATTTCGGGGTCTGTCATACCCTCACCTCACTCCTGGGGTCATTTATAATGTTTGTTATACGAATAGCATATAAAACACTATAGAATATGACACACAGTATGTCAAGCGCTTTTTTTTAAACGGGAGGGGGCTCCTTTGGTCTAGTCCCGGACGGGGACGATCCGAAAGGGATAGGGCTCGCGCTGCAGGCTCGGCCCGCTCCGGTGCCGGAGGTCGAGCTTGATCTCGTAGAGCGCGAGGTTCCGGTAGCGATAAAACGCGGGGGGCCGGACGAGGATCTCCTTCCGGGGGAAGGCCGTCCGTTCCTCTATCAGCGGCAGGTCGAACAGCCTGGCTTCGATGTCATAGTCGCCCTTGTCGCTCCCGAAGCCGATCTTGAGGGCGTCGAGCGGGGCGCGAGCGCTGAACAGAATGGTATAGGACTTGGACCGGTGGAGGTAGAGCGTTCCGTCGGGCTTGACCATGAGGCCTTGCCCCGACGGGAAGGTGTAGAAGCCGAGCGCCGTTCGCTCGGTATAGGAGACCGTCGTGACGCCGTAGGGCATGGTTCGCGGAAAGAGGGCCCAGAGCGACACCGCCGCCGCGAGCAGGACGAAAGCGGCCGCCCGCCGAAGGGCCGAGCTCAAGGCTTCGGTCTTGCCGGCGCGGGCGTACCAGACGACGAACAGAACGAGGCCGAGGACCCAGACGTAGTTGGGCCAATACGCGAGGTTCTCGACCTTGATGAACGAGGGCAGCAAGTCCGGCAGGAAGAACCTGACGTTGGACAGGTGGACGAAAAGGTCGCCCGCCCGGTCCGTGTACTCGTGGGTCGTCGGTTGGTAGAGGAAGGACGGCCGGGCCAGAAGAAGACCGGCCAGGACGAAGCTCGCCGCGGCCGCAAGCTTGAACAGGCTGGAAAACACCGCCTTGGCGTTATGGGCAAGGAAGTATCCCCATAAGACGGCGCCGGCCCAGGACAGGGGCATAAGGACCCGGGCTTGCGGGGAGAAGCCCTGGCGGTGGGTGAACAGCGCGTAATTGAGAAGGAACGGCAGCGTCAGAAACAGGAGCCAGACGAAATCGCCGCGGCGGCGCCGGACCATCTCGACGGCGCCCAGGAGAGCGAAGGCGGCGGCCGGAGCGTAGAGGAAAAGGCCGTCGCGCTGGTCCAGGAAGTAGTCCAGGAAGGTTTCGACCCGCTGGAGGAAGGGAATGGCCAGCCACTCGGACCTCAGGAGCCGGGATTCCTCGGCCGTCCTGATGCCCTCGTAGATCGCGAACGGGGAGAACGTTCCGTAGAGCGTCCAGACGAAGAAGGCGAAGAGCAGAAGCGAGAGGGCGGGGACGGCGGAGAACGCGGCGGCCTTGCGCCAGTCCCTCCCGCGCCGCCAAAGATGCCAGGCTCCGAAGAGAAGGAACGGGCCGAACAGGAAATTGTACTTGACGCCGAACCAGAGAAAGCTCCCCAGGACGGCGCCGAGGGCGAGGACCGTCCGCGTCGGCGGCGGCCTCTCGTCCGTGAGCTTCCGGTAGAGGAGGGCGGCCGCGAAGGCGATGACGATCTCCGGGTAGAGGTGGGTCGCGTAGAACAGGACGGGCGCCGTGAACGCATAGAGGCCCCAGATCGCCAGGGCTTTCCGCTCGTCCGCGCAGATCCGCCGGGCGAGGAGGAAGATCTGGAGGCCGAGGAGCGCGGCCCAGACCGCGAGGCTTCCCTTGAGGAGGAACGTCCGCGTCCCGCCCTCGAACAGCCCGGACAGCGCGTAGCGCGGCAGCATCAGGACCGAAATCCCGGGCAGGTTGACCGGGTAGAGCGTGCCCGGCCCCTTCTTGCCCTGGTAGGCGTAGATGCCGAGCCTGAGCCGGGGGAAAAGCTCCCGGTCATAGAAATGGAAATAATCCCTCTGCTCGTAGTTGTTGGCGAGGTTGATATCGCCGTCCCGCAGCAGGCTGTGGGTCGTCAGCAGGTAGTTCGG
>JAFGBC010000108.1 GCA_016933355.1 Candidatus Aminicenantota bacterium | reverse complement strand
CTCGGTTTCGACGAAATCCCCCCAGGCCAGGCTCCAGGACTGGATGTATTGCGTCGCCGCGTCGGCTCTGACCCGGGCCGACAGAAACCCGGCGCCCAGTCCAAGCCCGAGCCGGGGACCGACCTGGACGATGACCTCGCCCGCCAGCTCCGGGATCGTCTCGAGTTTTTTCCAACTGAAGGACGCCGTCTTAAAATCGTCGCGCGCCCAGTCGTCGGCGAGCGCTTTTTCGCCCAGCCGGAACCGGTCGAGGTCGCCGGCCCCGTCGAACAGCATGGCCGCCCCGCCGCTGAGCTTGAAGCTCAGCTTGAGAGCGGCCGCGCCCGGCGCGGCCGCGAACGCCGAGAGAACGGCCGTCAGGGCGGCCACCTTCGCTGCTCTTTTCATGCGCGCGGACGCCTCCTCAAAAAAGCGTTTTCACACTACATCAAAGGCGTTCGGGTTGTCAACCGCGCCGCGGGCGCGCGCCGCCCTTTGTCCGCTTGACAAGGGACGCGGGATTGTATTAATCTTCGCCGCATCTTGGGAGTTAGGGTCGGAGCTCTTATCGGCTCCGACAGGGGAAGACTCGTCGAGACGAACGCAAGCTTTGCCCGGGCAAAGCAGCGGATATCACTTTCGTGTGCAAGGAGGCTGGAATGACACTTCTCTTCCGCAGGAAGGGCGCTGCGAAAAAGACGGCGGCCCTCATCGCCGTCGTCCTGTTCGCATCGCTCTGCGTCTACGCTCAAGACCCGACCTGGCCCCGGTTCGAGCTGAACCTCAACACCGGATACGGGCTGTCCCAGTTCAAGGGCACCTCGACCTATTCCGACAATTGGAGCTACAGCTCGCTCGAATACGTCCGGGAGAACACGCCCGTCGGCTTGAAGGGGGAAAACGCGTTCTTCTTCAAGGGAAGCTTCTCCTACTTCTTCACCCCGAAGTTCGGCGTTCAGCTCGGCGGCGGCCTGTTCTCGTCGAACGTCCCGGTCACCTCGGACTTCAGCTTCGACTGGAAATGGAAGTCCGGCTCGACGGCCTACAACCGGACGAGGTCCTGGACCAGCGAGGGGAAGCTGAGCACGACCCCCCTCTTCCTGAACGCGGTCGGCAAGTTCCGGGTGAAATTCCTGGATATCGCCGTGTCGGCCGGCCCCGCCCTCTACTTCAACAGCTTCGAGGCGGATTCCCAGGTCGGCTTCGGCATGACCTATTTCCGCTATGTGTATGTTTACCCGTATATCTATTACGTCCAGGGGATCGAGGCCTTCGCGATCCCGATCGAGATCCCCCAGACCTCTTGGACCTCGTTCGGCGCCAACCTCGGCCTCGGCGTCGACTTCAAAGTCAGCCCCACCGTCGCCATCGGCCTCGAGGGACGCTATTTTCTCGTCCCGAAGAAAAGCCTCCGCTGGGAATGGAGTCCGGGGACCTACGACGGCATCTTCTTCGACTACCTCAAGGACGTCGAGTTCGAGGCGTCCGACCTCGAGGACTACCAGGAGAAAATGACGGGCATCGACGTCAAGCCTTCGTTCTTCTCGATCTCGGCGGGCATCAAGATCTTCTTCGGCCGGAAGTAAGCATCGATTAAGGTCGTCGACAACAGCCCGGCGGTCCTCCCGGTCGGGGGCCGGCCGCCGGGCATTTTCTAAATCCCGCCGACTTCCGGGCGGGCGGGTCGTTCTCTTCCGCCCGCTCCCGGCGTTTGACCTGCGCGCCGTTTTTCCCTTAGGATGAAGACGCATGCGGAACATCCGGCCGGATTACTACGCCGTCCAGAAGACCCAGCGGACGAAAACCTACGGCTTGTTCGCCGTCCTTCTCCTTTTCTATGTCGGCGCCGTCGGGCTCCTCGCCCTCGCCCTGTTCCTGAGCTTCGGCTTGTTCCTGACGGGCGCCCCGTCCCTGTCGGGACCGTTCCTGGTCCGGTTCGCGGCCGGCGTCGTCGCCCTCTCGGCCCTGATCGCGGTGCTTCACTTCCGCGAAGCGCGCCGGTCGGGAGCGGCCTACATCCTCAAGCGCCTGCAGGCCGGCCCCGCCGAACGGGCCGACCTCTACCACGCCCGCTTCGCGAACGCCGTCGAGGAGATCGCGATCGCCTGCGGCCGGATCCGGGTCAAGGCTTGCGTCCTCCCCTCCTCCGCCTTCAACTCGCTGGCCCTGATCGAGGCCGACGGGACGCCGGTCATCGCCGCAACCGAAGGGCTGCTGGCCGAAGCCTCCCGCGACGAGCTGCTGGCCGTCGTCGCCCATGAGCTGGCCCATGTCGTGCGCGGCGACGCGCTGTTCGTAACCCTGGCCTGCTCGCTGGCCGCTCTGTTCGAACGCCTCCGCGACGCTCTCCTGCCCGAAGCCGACCGCCCGTCGCCCGAAAACCCCGAGGGGGACTCGTCGGGCGTTCCGGCCGTCTTTCTCTACCCGGCCGCCGTCGTTTCCTCGACCGTCCTGAGGCTTCTGAGCTCGCTCATCAGCCGCGAGCGCGAGGTCCTGGCCGACGCCGCCGCCGTCGAATTCGGCCGCGACCCGGCCGCCCTGGCGCGCGCCGTTTATAAAGCCCACGTCCGGCGGTCCTTTCTGGGCGATTTCTCGGCGACCTTCGAGCCGCTGTTCATGGTTTCGCCCCGTCCGGACGGAGACCCCGATAGGTTTTGGAGCCGGATCGTCTCGACCCATCCCCCGGTCATAACCCGCGTCCGCCGCCTGGCCGCCATGGCCCACCGGAGCGGCGCCGATATCATCCGCCAGGTCCATGTGGAGGCCGCCGAGCGGGCCAAAGCCAGGCGGGAGTTGAAATCGGAGGCCCGCTCGGAATCGCAGTCCGGTACGTCCGCGAGCGTCGCGCCCGCGGCGGCCGGAAGGATCTGGCACATCCGGACCGCGCGGGGCGAATGGCAGGGCCCGCTCGGCCTTGAAGACCTCCTGGCCCTGCCGGAGTTCGGGCCTCAAGCCCGGCTGAGAGAGGGAGCGGACGGCGTCGAAGCCGGGGCCCGGGAATTTCCCGCGATCCGGGCCGCCTTGGTCCGGCGGCGACGCCTTCGGCCGGGCCGCGCGGCGGGCGACGACAACTGCCCGCGCTGCAGGACGCCGCTGGCTTCGACGTTTTACGAGGGAGTCCCGGTCAAGACCTGTCCGTCCTGCCGGGGCAAGCTCGTTGGGCTCGAGTCCATGGATCGGATCCTGGCCCGGCGCGAGGTCGGGTTCGCCCCGGACCTCGTCGCCAAGGCGGCAGCCTTCCGAGCGCGCTTCGAAGAGGACCCGGTCGGGGTTCATAAGATCAGCGTAAAGCTGCGGCCCGTCATGCATTGCCCGTCCTGCGGGTATCCGATGAGGCCGCGCCCCTATAACTACCAGTATTTCGTCCCCGTCGACAAGTGCCTGTCCTGCCGGACGATCTGGTTCGACGCGGACGAGCTCGAAATCCTCCAGATCCTGGTCGAGCGACGAGGGCGCGTCCAGCCCGACGCGAGCCCCGCGTCCGTCAACAGGCCGTGACGACCATCCCGTCTTCGTTCACCCGAAAATCGAAGAAACGGGCGCGATCGTTGGGGGGCGCCGACTCCAGCCCGGCCCGGATCGCGGCGGCGTCGGCGGCCGAGCCGGCGACGAAGAGAAGGAACCCGCCTCCGCCCGCGCCGAGCAGCGTGGCGCCGACGAGGCGGGGACGGGCCCTGTCCAGGATGGATTCGATGACCGCGTTCGTCGAATCCGGGTCGAGCTCCTTCTTGAGCTTCCAGGCCGCCTCGACGAGCCCGCCGAAGCGGGCGATGTCCTTGGCGGCCAGAGCTTCGGCCATCCGGGGCGGAAACGCGTGGATTGCCCGCAGCGTCGCGACGGCGGCCCGGTCCCGGTCCAAATAGCGGCCGACCACATCATGGAGTATATTCTTGGCCAGGCGCCGGAGTCCCGTGTAATAGAGGAGGGTCCGCCCGCCGTTCAGGACGGGGTCGAGGACGTCGGCCGGGACGAAATGGACGCGGGGGTCGGGGACCATGCCGGGCGCGGTCGTGATCATCTTGACGCCGCCGACCGCCCCCCCGACCTGGTCCTGCCATCCGCCGCCCGTCGTCAGCTCCTGCTCGAGCCTCAACACCTCGTGGAAGAGCTCGCGCCGGTCGAGCTCCCGCCCCATCAGCCGGCGGAGGACGGCGATCAGGACCGCTCCCATGATGCTCGACGTCCCCAGTCCGCTCCCGCTCGGGATGGCCGCCAGCGTCGTGATCTCGATGCCGCCGCCGAACACCCGGAGCATGCCCGCGAGGTCGGAAGTCCCCTGCGGCCAGTCGGCCGCTTCGGGCGAAAACCCGGATAGGGCCAGGGCGGCCTTGGCCAGCCCGAACGCGCTCTCCGGCTTTTTGTAGTCGAGAAGCTCATCGAGACCGCGCAGGACGACGCGTTGGCCGTGGTCGATGGAGCCGAGCCGGATCTCGGGCTCGGGAATGACGCGGGCGTAGGCATGGATGGGCGGCTGCCCGTTGAGGGCCACGGCGGCGTTGAGGACGCTCCCGCCGTTCTCCAGCGCGTAGGGCGGCGTATCGGACCAGCCGCCGCAGAGGTCGAGGCGGGCCGGGGCGCGGCCCCAGACGATCTCGTCGGAGCGGACCGCCTTCCGGGGCGGCGCCTGCCGGGCGCCCCGGCTGAGGACGATGACCCGGCTCATGTTCTTGAACGCGGCGTCGCGCGCGGCGGCCGCCCAGGCGTCCGGTCCGGTGCGCCCGTCCAGAGGCAGGCCGCGCTCCTCGCACCAGGCCCTCTCCGCGTCCGTCAGGCCGGCGCCGACGTCGCGAATGAAAGCGGCGCCGACGACGGG
>JAFGBC010000331.1 GCA_016933355.1 Candidatus Aminicenantota bacterium | reverse complement strand
GCCATCATCTCGCCCACGGCCATCGCGGCGATCGAGACGAGGATGAAGACGCCGGCGATGGGCAGGGTCAGGCCGAGGCTCACCTCGCGGGTGATGTCGCCGAAGAGGAGCGGCGGCAGGACATTGAGGAGCATCCCCAGCGTCACGACCATGGCGCCGAGCATGATCGACTTGACCGGGGTGAAGCGCTTGACCCAGCGGGTGATCAGGAGCTGGAAGCAGACGATCATGACCGGGTTGGCCAGCGTGTAGAGCTCCATCGGCGCCTCCGGGTCCACGTAGCGCATAAAGAGCGGCATCAGGTTGTAGAGCTGGATGTAGAGGAACCAGAATAGGGCCAGAACGACGATCAGGAACACGAACTTGAGGTTGCTGAGGACGGTGACGATCCCCAGCAGCGCCTGGCCCAGCGTCCGCTTCGCGACGGCCTGGCCGTCCTTGACGCCGTCGCTCACGTACTCGGGCTCTTTGTAGACGAAGAGCGTGACGGCCAGGCCGACGAGGGCGAAGAGCGAGGCGGCGTAGGTGAAGATGGCCGGGATGCCCAGGCTGGTCCGGATAAAGTAGGACACGCCCCGCCCGGTGATCGACCCGATGTTGATGACCATGTAGAAGATGCCGAAGGCCAGGGTCGCCCGCGTCCCGGCCGTCTTCTGGACGGTCCCGGCGATGCAGGGTTTGACGATCGACCCGCCGACTCCGATCAGGATGACGCCCAAGACGACCGGCGTCGTGAAGTCGAGGACGGTGGCCGCGTCCGCGCCGACGAGGCCGGGCCAGACCCGCTGGACGTTGCCCAGGACGAGATAGCCGAGCGAGATCAGGACGAAGGCGACGCTCAGCGAGCGCTTGAACCCGAACTTGTCGGCCAGGGTCCCGGACAGGATGGGCAGGAAGTAGATCAGCCCCCAGAGAAGGGAGCCGTTGATAAAGGTCGCCCGGCTCGGGCTCATGCCCAGGCTCTCGTGGAGATAGATGACCACGAACGAGGCCATGGCGTAATAGGCCGCCCGCTCGAAGAGCTCGATCGTGTTGGCCGTCCAGAACGTCTTGGGGAAGCGCGGCTTTGTTTCGGTCATGAATGCGGTCCTCCTCGCCGGGTTTTCCGGCGCGTTTAGAATAGCCAAGGGACGCCGGCCCGGTCAAGGCCGGCTCAGGAGAGCGCGGCGGCCGCCCGGGCCTTGTGGGCGCGCTTCTTAAGGTACATGTCCTGGTCGGCCTCGCGGAGGACGTCCTCGACCTCCACGCCCTCGCGAAACAGGCCGACGCCGAGCGAGAGGCCGACGTCGAGGCGCCGCTCCTCCCAGAAGAACGGGGTCCGGGCCAGCCGCTCCCGGATCTTGTCCGCGACCCGCCGGGCGCCGGCCAAGTTCGTCTCGGGCAGGACGAGGAGGAACTCGTCGCCGCCCCAGCGGCCGATCCAGGTCAGCTTGCGGAGCGAGGCGGTCAGGACCCCCGCCACCGTCTTGAGAACGTAATCGCCGCAGTCGTGGCCGCAGGTGTCGTTGATGGCCTTAAAGTCGTCGAGGTCGGCCATAAGCAGCGCGAACGGCCGTCCCGTCCGGCCGAAGCGGATGCGCTCCTCCTCGAGTTTCTCTTCGAGGCCGCGCCGGTTGGAGAGCCCGGTCAGCGGGTCCTGGCGGGAGAGCTCCTCGAGCCGGATGTTGGCCTGGTCCAGGGCGTCCTTCTGGGCGGTGATCTGGTCGTGGGCCCGCTCGAGTTCCCGGTGGGCCCGGACCTTGAGGCGGTAGCGGTTGAAGACCAGGACGACGACGAGGACGAGGAGGACCGTCAGCGCGACCAGGCTGTGGCGGACGGCGGTCTGGCGGGTGAGGGCCAGCTCCTTGATCCGGTTCTCCTGAGCAAGCGCTTCGTTGTCCTTCTGCTTCTTTTCCGTCTCGTACCGCGTTTGGAGATCCTGAAGCCGGCGGGAGCCCTCCTCGCGGAGGATGCGCTCCCCGAGCTCGGAGGCCCGGCGCAGATAGCTCAGGGCCTGGGCCGGGTCGTTGCGCCGCTCGTGGGTGTCGGCCAGCAGACGGTAGATGGCGGCCTGCTCCGCGGGGCGATCGACCTCTTCGACGAACGGCAGGGCGCGCTCCAGCGTCTGCTGGGCGTCCCGGAGGCGGTTGAGACCCAGGAAGATCGCGGCGATATTCCTCGAGCTGATGGCGACTTCGCGCGCATCGCCCCTCTTCAGATCGATCTCGAGCGCCCGCTGGAAATAGGACAGGGCCGCGGCCTTCTCCCCCCGCTGCATGTGGACTTCACCGATGTCGTGCAGGCAGCTGGCGATGGTGTAGTCGTCCTTCGAGAGGAGGGCGGCGTCCAGGGCTTTCGTTTTGAGCTCGAGGGCCTCCCGGTAGCGGCCCTGAAAAAGATGGATGTTGCCGAGCTCGTTGAGGGCCATGGCTTTTTTCAGGTTGTCGCGGCGGGCCTCGGCGCCGCGGAGGGCGGAGGCGAAGAAGTCCCGCGCCGTGTCGTAACGCTTGAGGTCCCGGTAGATGTAGCCGACGGCGTATTCGGATTCGACGAGAAGACCCGGATCGCCGGCCGTTCGCGCCGCCTCGATGGCCTCGATGCCCAGGGCCAGGGCCTTTTCATACTCCGACCGGAGATGACGGGCGATCGCCAGGCGATAGAGGAAGTTCGCCTTGGCGCGCTCGTCCCCGGCCGCCCGGGCCAGTTCGAGGCCGGCCAAAAGCGCGTCCAGATGGCCCTGGTCGTCCTGGTTCTGCTGATAGGCGTACCCCAGCCAGCTGGCCGCGTCGATTCGGGCCTTGAGGATCTTGTCGGGAGTGACATGTCCCGGCTCGCGGGCGAGCGCCTCGAGCGCCGTCCGGCACGCTTGGAGAAGATCGAGCGATCGCGCGTGGTCGCCGAGCCAATATGAGGCGGCGCCCAGTGTCAGGCGGGCCCGCGCCGTCTCCCACGCGTCCCGACGGGGGACGGCGGAGGACAGGGCCCGCTCCGCCCAGCGGACCGCGTCCGGGAAAGCCTTCGCCTTCAGATGAATCTCCGCGATCCGGTTCAGGACGGGAAGCTGCTCGGATGCGGG
>JAFGBC010000330.1 GCA_016933355.1 Candidatus Aminicenantota bacterium | reverse complement strand
GCGGGGGGCGGTGGTATAAAACGGGTAGCGATCATGCCCGTGCTGAAACGCCTGGCCGCCTATATTCGCCTCCATTTCGAGCCTTTCATCATCCTCCTCGTCGTCCTCGGCATCGTCCTGATCGGCGTCCTGGTCACCTATCGGGTGTCCTTCCTGAATTTCTTCTTCCTGCCCGTCATCCTGGCCGGCTATTACCTGGGAAAGAGGAAGGCCGTCCTGCTGGCGACACTGTGCGTCCTTCTCGTCTTCTGCTTTTTCCTCTACAAGCAGCTGTTGTCGGTCGGCTCGGCCGGCCTGTCGTTGGACGACGCCATCAGCCTGCTGGCCTGGGGCGGCTTCCTGATCCTGACCGGCGCCCTGCTCGGAGCGGTCTCCGACGAGCGCGAGCGCAAGATCGACGGCATGCAAAAGGCTTACGTCGGGGTCCTGAGCATCCTGCTCAACTATTTCGAGGTCGCCGACGAGGAGAAGCCGCCGGCCCTGCGGGTCGCCCACCTGGCCGGTCTTCTAGCGAAAAAGGTCGGCATGAGCAAGAGCGATGTCGAAAACGTCAAGTCGGCGGCGCTCCTGGTCGGAAAAGGCGAGCTCACGACGAGCGTCCGGCTGATCGAGGACGTCGCCGAATTCATCCAGGCGGGCGGACTGAGCAGCCGGGCCAAGCTCGGAAGCCGCGATCAGGTCCTGCTCAACACGACCGCCTCGCTTCTCAAGGAGGTCGAGCCGCTCCTTCAGGGCTATGTCCAGCACTACGTCGAGGACGCCGGCCGCGTCGATAAGGACCTGGCCGACGTCCCCCGCGAGAGCGGCCTGATCGCGCTGGCCGTGCTGTTCGACCGCCTGCGGAGGACGGGCGAGGCCAGCCTGGGGGGCGAGACGATCCGGTCCTTCAAGGATTTCGAGCGGCTGGCCGGTCGCGCTTTTCCGGAGGCCTCGATCCAGGCCTTGAGGGAGGCCGCCCTCGTCCTCGATTGACAGAGCGCCGTGTCGCCGATCGTGATCGGGATCGACTTGGCCGGAGCGCCCCGCCGCCCGACCGGCGTCTGCGTCCTGCGCGGCCGCCGGGCCGAGACGAGCCTCCTGTTTTCCGACGCCGAGATCGTCGCCGCGGTCCGGGCCGCATCGCCGGCCCTCGTCGCGGTCGACGCGCCTCTCCAGCGGCCCCCCGGTCGCCGCTCGATGGACGACCGGACGGGGACGCACTTCCGTCCCTGCGACCTGGAGCTCCGGCGACTGGGCATTCCCTTCTTCCCGATCACCCTCGGGCCGATGCGCGGGCTGACCGAGCGCGGGATCCGGCTGAAGCGTCGTCTGGAGAGGATCGGCGCCCGCGTCGTCGAGATGTATCCGGGCGGCGCCCAGGACGTCTGGGCGATTCCCCGCGCCCGGCGCGACCGCGAGGGCCTCTTGCGCGGCCTGCGGCGCCTCGGGCTCGTCGGGCTGAGGCGGGGCGCCTCCGATCACGAGCTTGACGCCGCCAGCGGCGCGCTGGTCGGCCGCTTGTTCCTAGAGGGCCGAGCCGAGGTCCTGGGGGATTTCGGGTCGGGCGCTATCCTCCTTCCCCGTCCCCGGAGGTCGGCCCGATGACCGGGCGCGCCGGCCGAATCCGGCGGGCCGCCGCCCTGGCCTTATTCGTCGCGGCCGCCGCGTTCGCCGCCCCTCCGGACGAGGCGCCGGCGCCGCTCTTCCGCGACCCCGTCTTCGACGGCGCGGCCGACCCGGCCCTGATCTGGAACGACCGGGAGCGGGCCTGGTGGATGTTCTACACGAGCCGCCGGGCCAACGCGCGCGACGCCCAGGACGGCGTCCGCTGGTGCCACGGGACAGATATCGGGATCGCCTCCTCGCCGGACGGCGGCCGGACCTGGAGATACCGCGGGACGGCGCGCGGCCTGGCCTTCGAGCCGGGGCGCAACACGTTCTGGGCGCCCTGCCTCCTCTGGCACAACGGGACGTTCCATATGTTCGTGGCCTATGTCCGCGGCGTCCCGGCCGATTGGAGCGGCGAGCGGCGCATCATCCACTATGCGAGCGGCGACCTTTTGAGCTGGACATTCCAGGGCGTCCTTGCCCTGAGCTCGGACCGCGTCATCGACGCCTTCGTCTACCCGCGGCGGGAGGGCGGCTGGCGGATGTGGTACAAGGACGAGGCCGACGGCTCACACATCCACGCGGCCGACAGCGAGGACCTCTACGCCTGGACGGTCCGGGGCCCCGTCGTGACCGGCGCGGCCCAGGAGGGTCCGGCCGTCTTCACCTGGAAGGACCGCTACTGGATGCTCGTCGACCGCTGGGAGGGGATGGCCGTCTTGAGCTCGGCCGACCTGGCGAACTGGACCGAACAGCCGGGACGGCTCCTCGGCACGCCCGGGACGCGGCCCGACGACGGCGACTTCGGCCGGCACGGCGAGGTCGTCGTTCAGGGGCGGGAGGCGACCCTGTTCTATTTCACCCATCCGTTCGGC
The DNA here is from genome assembly GCA_016933355.1 of Candidatus Aminicenantota bacterium. GTDB lineage: Bacteria > Acidobacteriota > Aminicenantia > Aminicenantales > JAFGBC01 > JAFGBC01. The sequence continues at coordinate 1,153 of JAFGBC010000330.1, read as the reverse complement.
GCTAAGGACCACGTCCGGCCCGGCCGGCACCGCTCCTCGATCCAGGCCGCCCGGCTCGAGTTCGCGGAGGGCCGGGTCGTCTGCGACCGGAACAAGCCGTTCGTCCCGGACCTGCGGCCTCCCGGAGGGTTCAAGCCCGCGGTCCCGCAGGAGAGCCCGTTGCGCCTCGAGACGGAGGACGCCCGGCTCGCGGCCGCCTTCGCCTGGGCCAAAGGCCGGGCGTTGGAGTGCGTCTTTCCGGCCGAAGAGACGGGAGACGCGGTCGGAGACTGGTACGAAGCCGCCCTGCCCGGCCGGTTCGCCTTCTGCATGAGGGATGTCGCCCACCAGTCCACGGGCGCCCAGGTCCTCGGCCTGGCCCGCTTCAACCGGAATATGCTCGGGAAGTTCGCGGCGGCCGCCGCGCCGTCGCGCGATTATTGCTCCTATTGGGAGATCGACAAGCACGACCGGCCCGCGCCGATCGACTACAAGAACGACGGGGATTTCTGGTACAACCTGCCGGCGAATTTCGACGTCCTGGACGCCTGCTGGCGGCAGTACCTGTGGACCGGGGACCGGACGTATCTCGACGCGCCCGCGTTCAAGGCGTTTTACGCGCGGACCATGAACGACTATATCCGGGCCTGGGACAAGGACGGCGACGGGATTCCCGAGCATCGTCCCGAATACGGGACCCGGGGTCTGGGAAGCTACGACGAGGGGCCGTACGCGGGCCTGACGTTGATGGGGTCCGATTTGATCGCCGCCATGGCCCGCGCCTACCGCTCCTACGCCGCGATGCTCGAAATGCGCGGCGAGGACAGGGACGCCGCCGGCCTCCTCAAGAAGGCCGACCGTCTGCGGGGGTTCTACATCAAGAAATGGTGGAGCGAGAGGCTGGGGCGGTTCGCGCCGGTCTTGCTCCAGGACAAGAAGCCGGCCTTCGAGGACGCGACCTGGGGCGACGTCTATCCGCTCTATTTCGATCTCCTGCCGGCCGGGCCGCGCCGCCGGAAAGCCCTCGACCGCCTTCGCGGCGACCCGCCCTCGGGGATCGAGCTCCGCTCCTACCTCCCCGAGGTTTTTTTCCGTCTCGGCGAGGACGAGGCCGGCCGGGCCGAGCTCCTCAGGCTGTGCGACCCGGCGACCGAGCGGCGGGACTATCCCGAGG